>WLCS01000076.1 GCA_009705185.1 Actinomycetota bacterium | reverse complement strand
CTGTGCGGGCAAGGCCGCGTTCTTTCGCCCAACGCCCATTTCCATCCATCACGATGGCTATGTGCGCAGGAACTTCAATCTTTTCTGCTTTGCTCATGCTCTCTCCACCATCGGCAAACTACGAAGTCCGCGTTCAAGGTGCCATTGTAGATAAGCAGTTACTAAACCACTAGCCTCGCGACGATGTCGGGGTTCGCTCTTTTCTGCGACATCCCAATCTCCGATTAAAAGCGCCTGCATGAGCGAAAGAGCTTCAGTTGATGCGGTAGCAGATGCTGATGGTCTGCAATCCATACAGACTGATCCGCCACCCACTAATGAGAAATATCTGTGCGGTCCAGGTTTTTCACATCGCGAACACGAAGTCATTGATGGTTCATAACCGCCGATTGAAAGTGAACGCAATAAAAATGCATCAAGAATAAGTGAGGAGTCGTAACGGTTTTCGGCAAGTGCTTTCATGCCGCCAACAACTAATTGAAATTCTTGAGTTGCTGGCTCTTCTTCTTGCTGTGTAAAACGTTCGGCAGTTTCAAGAATTGCGTGAGCAATTGTCCAGCGCTGGTAATCGTCAGTAAGCGCTTCGCCGTAATTCATAATTGCTTCGACTTGAGTGATGGTGTCGAATGTTTTTCCAGAGTGCATCTGAATATCAACATGACTACCGGGTTCAAGGCGGGCACCAAATTTAGACATTGTGCGACGAACGCCCTTTGCAACGCCTCGAATTCGACCGTGTTCTTTTGTCAGCAAGGTGATGATGCGATCGGCTTCACCTAATTTTTGTGTGCGCAAAATGATGGCCTCATCGCGATAGAGCTTGGATTGAGGCGCAGACATGGCATAAAGGTATATGGCTTCATGCTCAAAAGGGCGTGATTGGGTTTGTGCCACATCGGTGACGACTCAATTATCAATTAGTAATCCAGTAAAATTTCTCCTTATGTTTAGGGTACGAGCCGCCTCCACTTTGGCTGCTCTTCTGGTCCTATTTTCACTTGGACCGATCCCACCTCAAACTTCTCAAGCTGTAGCTATTCGAGCATTTGATATTTATATGGATCAACCTTTGGTGCAAGGTTCGTATATCGGCCCAGACTTAGATGCGACAACTGAAACTTTCAATTCATTTACCGGAAGCGGTGAAGATTGTGGCAGCAACGGACCTCTTCAAGTTGGACTTGTTGAAGGTGGCTGCTCCGTGTACGACTCTATTGACCTTGGTGCTTCAGAAACCGGGACTGGTCAGACACTTGGGGGAAGCGGAAGCAGAATGGCCACGGGTGGTGGCTCAAAGTATGCAAGATTTAAAGTTAACTTTGCGCAAGAGAAAAAGTACGTCGGATTCTGGTGGTCAGCCGGCAGTACAGGAAACACAGTGAATTTCTACTCTAATGGGGCAATCGTATCTACGATAAATGTGAACCAAGTATTTCAGATGTTTGGCACATCACCATTCGAAGCTGCTGCCGCAGGCGATCAGTGTTACGGCCAATCCGGTTCGGTAGCAGCTGCTGCAGGAGATAAATGTTTTGGTAATTCCTTGGATATAAATGAGACCGCGTCCGTTGTGACATCTATTGCAGGTACTCAATACCTAAAGAATCTCTACTTTGGAAATCCGAACGGCTATACCCCGCCTTCAGGAGGGCCAAGTAGTATCGCACCAAGCTCCAGAGTTTTCTCAGAACCTTTTGTTTACATTCACGGCTTTGCCCTGAATGGAGCAAACTTTGATGCTGTTGAATTTGTCGGTAAGAATTTTGAAATTGATAATTTAACAGTAGCGAGTGCTGAAAAAACACCGCGCAATGAACTCGTATCCGTTCAAAGCGTCCCCGGTAAATATCTTGGATTCTTTAATTCTCAAGGTGGATCAGCTGTCACAACTGGAACTTTCTTAAGTGGAGGTCAGCTTGCAGCTCCAACACCACCAACAAAAAGTGGATATACATTCACAGGATGGGTTGACACAGTCACTTCAACTTCACTTCTTACCTTCCCATACTCTCCTGGCGTCTCAGATGACATCACTTTGTATGCAAAATGGGTTATCTCTGAATGCTCCCCCACCAGGTACTCGGGCACATACACAGATTCTTACTCAGTAACGAGCACGCTTCCCGCAGATACCTACCTCTATAAATTCACGCAGACTTCCCGATGCAAGTGGGTCCTTCCCGATGCTGTATCAAGCCTCTCCTACGTGATTGTCGGCGGTGGCGGTGGCGGCGGATTCGATGCTGGTGGGGGCGGAGGTGGCGGTGCCGTTGAAACAGGAACGATTTCTTTGGCCGCTTCTAACGATTTCTACTTAACAGTTGGAGTCGGCGGTCTAGGCGCAACATCAAATGCATCCGGCGCAACTGGATCAAGCAGCACTTTGGAATACAACTCGACATCCAGAACAATTGCAGGAGGAGGAGGCGGCGGGCCTTGTAACTACGGGGGGTTCTGTAATTCGAATTCTGGTGGAACCAACGGAACGACGTTTGGCGCTGGTGGAGCAGGCGTTTACAACGGTTCGGGCACAGCTCTTGCAGCAAGCGGAACAGTGGGTGCACCTACTGACATAACTGGTCGCGATCTATTTTTTGGTAGTGGCGGTGGCGGTGGCGGTGGCGGTGGCGGTGCATATCTCGCTGGAGGTTTAGGTGCACTCTTTGATGTTGCCAACAATATTTTTGGTGGGGGTCGCGGTGGCGGAAATGATGGTTCCGCAGAAATTGGTTTAGCTAACACCGGTGGTGGTGGTGGTGGTGGATACGGCGGTGGCAGTGGACGCGATGGCGCAGATGGCGTTATCTACATCCGATATACCGTTCCAACGCCCACACCAACTCCAACACCAAGCAGTAGCTCCAATTCTCAGAGTGGTAATGCGCCAACTACTGAAGCAAGGATTCCTGGAATTTTTTGGGAGCCAAAAAGTATGTCAGAGGGCGAAACTTTAAATTCGGATCAACTTAGCGCAGTTTTTTCTGTTCCAGGGAAAATTGAGTACAACCTCAAACAAGGTTTTTTGCCCGAGATTGGTGAATTCAAACTTACAGTCACCTTTACTCCAGAAAATAAATCTGAGTACATGGTGCTTTCGACATCTAGGATTATTCAAGTTCTTCCTAAACCAAAGGCTTCAGCCACTCCTATTGCTCAGCCATCAAAATCAGCCAGTCCTCAACCTGATCCTGTGACCGATACTTTACTGAGCTTGAAAAAAATTGGTGAAATCTACTTTAGAAATAACGAGTACTTCCTTGATGCAAAAGATAGAACTATGCTGAAAGAAATATCCTCAGAGATTAAATCGAAGAAATTTAAAACTGTGATAGTTCAAGGAAATACTGATGTTAAAAAGGGAGTCGACAATTACTGGCTTTCTAAGGCGCGTGCCGAGGCGGTCTTGAATTACTTGGCCACGCTTGCTCCATCACCGCTCTACAACCGTGTTTGGTATGCATCGAAGCGTCCCGTTGCGATCGGACTTGATAAGAAATCGCTCGCTCTCAACCGCCGTGTCGAGATCTACGCACAAGTTAAAACTCAAAAAGAAGTGACTTCCTCACCTGCCCCTAGCATTAATTTAGTAAAGAATTACGAGCCCATCACCTTCAACCGAAATGAATCTTTCCTTGACGCAGGCGATAGAAAATCACTTCTTGCATCAGTTAGAGATATGGCGAGCTTCGGATGTAATCATGTGTACTTGAAAGGTTCTCGAGATCAATCGAGCAGTTCTGTAAATTCCTATATCGTCACAAATCGCGTGGGTGCAATTAAGAAATTCATGACAAGCATAAACCCATCTCTAAAGTTCACAATAGAATCCGGATTTATATCTGCGAACCGAGAAGTTCGCATTCGCTGTTCGAATTAGCGAATAGCGCGATTGATTGCAGACACGACGGCCTTAAGTGAGGCAGTCGTTGTATTTGGGTCAATTCCTACGCCCCAAAAGACTTGTCCTGAAATTTCACACTCGAGATAGGCCGCAGCCGATGCATCGCCACCAGATGAAAGTGCGTGCTCATGGAAATCTAGAACACGAACATCAACGCCATAGTTCTGCAATATGTGACAGAAAGCAGCAATTGGTCCGTTACCAGTTCCGGCTAATTCGATTGGTTCACCGCGATCTGTAAGTTTTACAGTCAACTGAACATCTTCGCCCATTACAGAATTTTGCGCTAAACCTTTGAGACGAAATCTTCCCCAAGGTGCTGAATCTGTTGGTAAATATTCATCCTCAAATATTTGCCACAACTGATCGGCAGTTACTTCTCCGCCTTCGTTATCAGTCTTTGCTTGAACAATCTTTGAGAATTCAATCTGATGACGACGAGGCAGATCCAGATGATGTTCATTCTTCATCAAGTATGCGACTCCGCCCTTACCTGATTGAGAATTAACACGTATTACTGCTTCGTATGAGCGGCCAATATCTTTTGGATCAATAGGTAAATAAGGGACAGCCCATGTGTGATCATCGACTTCGCGACCAGCAGCTTTTGCATCGCGCTCTAAATGTTCGAAGCCTTTCTTAATTGCATCCTGGTGTGAGCCAGAAAAAGCCGTGAATACAAGGTCGCCTCCGTACGGATGGCGCTCTGGCACACGCAACTGATTTCCGTATTCAACTGTGCGACGAATTTCATCGATGTCACTGAAATCAATATGTGGATCGATACCGTGAGAAACCATATTCATTCCAAGAGTCACAAGACAAACGTTTCCGGTGCGCTCACCATTTCCGAAAAGTGTTCCTTCGATTCGATCTGCGCCAGCAAGGTATCCAAGTTCAGCCGCTGCAACACCTGTGCCGCGATCGTTGTGTGGGTGCAATGAAACGATCACGCTCTCGCGATTATTAAGATTTCTGCACATCCATTCAATTGAATCTGCATACACATTCGGTGTTGCCATTTCTACAGTTGCAGGAAGATTCATGATTGTCTTCCATTGAGGAGTTGGCTTCCACACATCATTGACCGCGTTACACACTTCAACTGCGAATTCGAGCTCTGTTCCTGTGTATGACTCTGGAGAATATTCGAATGAAACTTTGGTCTCTGGAACCGTTGCCATTAAATCTAGGCAGAGCTGGGCTCCATCGGTTGCAATCTTTTTAATGCCTTCTTTATCAAGACCGAATACAACGCGTCGCTGAAGAGTTGAAGTTGAGTTGTACAAGTGCACAATCGCTTGTTTCGAGCCCTTGATGGCTTCATAGGTACGACGAATAAGCGGTTCACGTGCCTGAGTAAGAACTTGAATGATTACATCCTCAGGAATGAGGTCTTCATCAATTATTTTGCGTACGAAATCAAAATCTGTTTGTGATGCAGAAGGAAAACCAACTTCAATCTCTTTGTATCCCATTGCAACGAGTAATTTAAACATCGCAAGCTTGCGAGGTGTATCCATGGGATCGATAAGCGCTTGATTGCCATCACGAAGATCTACAGAACACCACTTAGGTGCCGTAGTCATCTTCTTACTTGGCCATGTGCGATCTTCAAGTTCTACAGGAATAAATGGCGCATAACGATGCACCGGCATCTTCGATGGCTT
>WLCS01000075.1 GCA_009705185.1 Actinomycetota bacterium | reverse complement strand
GAACGTATCAGGTATGTGGTTGCTTGAAGAATCAGTTCGTTATTGGAAGCAACAAGGCATTGTCACTACTCCAGCCGAACTTGCAAAAGCTGCTGCAGAACTTCCTAAGCTGCAGATTATTAATACCAACGATCCTCGTTTTGCAAAGCCCGGAGCGATGCCAGAGCGCATTGCAGAGTACTGCCTTGAAACTGGGCAAAGTGTGCCAAATACTCCCGCAGAATTTGCTCGTTGCATTTTCGATAGTTTGGCCGATGCGTATGCAACATCGCTACGTGAGTTAGAAACTGCATCCGGAAATAAGGTTCGCGAAATCAACATTGTCGGTGGTGGGTCTTCCAACCATCTGCTTAACCAACTGACTGCCGATGCAACAGGCCTGCCAGTTGTTGCTGGACCAGTCGAGGCGACAGTTATGGGCAATCTGATTATTCAAATGATTACTGCTGGCTGGATTCCTTCACTTGAAGAAGGCCGAGAATTAATAGCAAAGTCAGTAGAACGAAAAGTATTTCAACCAGCGTCTGTGAGAGCATAAGCAATGCGCCATTCACAGCGAGTATCCATTCACGGTACGGACCTTTCACTCTCACGCTTAGGTCTGGGAACTGCGCCTCTCGGTGGGCTATTTAAAAGCGTTACTGAATCTGAAAGCGATGCTGTAGTCACAGAAGCACTGGATGCAGGAATTCATTACATCGATACTGCGCCTCTTTATGGATATGGTGTCGGAGAAGTTCGTGTTGGACGTGGCATCAAAGGACATCCACAACAGCCAGTAATCTCTACAAAGGTTGGACGTTTGTTGCGCCCGGGAAAGAACACTGAATTCGATAAATTTCCGGATTCAGATCCAAATATTGAAATCTATTTCGACCACTCCCCTGCTGGAATTCGTAAGTCCTTAGAAGATAGTTTGACTCGATTGGGCCGAGACAGTGTGGACATTGTCTACATCCACGATGCTGACACCTGGGTTCAAGAAGCAATCGACTCTGCTTATCCCGAGCTGCATAAGATGCGCGAAGAAGGAATCGTAAAGGCAATTGGAATCGGTATGAACTGGTGTGCAACATCAATTGCCATGATGAAAGAGATGGATTTAAACGTCGCACTCATTGCAGGACGTTTCACATTGTTAGACCAAAGCGCACAAGAAGAGCTCTATCCACTTGCAATGAAGAAGAACGTTTCCATCATTGCAGCCGGAGTATTTAACTCAGGTGTCTTGGCGAATCCCGTAGACGGTGCGCATTACGATTACGAACCGGCCTCGCAAGAGATACTTCAAAAAGCTCGCGCGATTGGCAAGTTCCTTGAAAAATATGAAGTTTCATTGCCTGCAGCCGCGCTGCAATTCCCATTACGTCATCCAGCTGTTGCATCTGTGTTAAACGGCGCTGGTTCGGTAGCAGAGCTACGCGCAAACATCGCATCCTTTGATGCGCAGTTACCTGAAGATCTTTGGACTGACATGGAACGCGAAGGACTCATCCTTCCCATTCCGCGATAACTCTAAATAGTTTTAGAAGTCATTTCGCCAATACCTTCAATGCCAGTGACAACAACCTGTCCGGCCTTGAGATATTTAGTTGGCTTAAATCCCATACCCACACCTTCTGGTGTTCCGGTATTGATGACATCTCCAGGATGAAGTTCCATAAATTGGCTGAGGTACCAAACGATGTGGCTGATTCCGAAAATCAGATCGCTAGTGCGTGAATCCTGGCGTTTTTCTCCATCGACTGTGCAGTAAACGCGTACGTCATCTGGAGCAAATTCATCGCTTGTAACAAGTACAGGACCCATTGGATTAAATGTAGGAAATGACTTTCCTTTAACCCATTGGCCAGCACGTTCAATCTGCCAATGTCTTTCGCTCACATCTTGGCTCATTGAATAACCCAGAATGTAATCACGAGCTTCTGCCTCTGACTTGAGGTAGAGGGCGCGCTTTCCAATAACTATTGCAAGTTCAACTTCGTAATCAGTTGCAGTTGAGTTTGGTGGAATCGCGATGTTGTCATTTGGTCCAATGAGGCAATCAGGTGCCTTCATAAAAACAACTGGTTCTGGAGGTGGAGTCATTCCTGATTCGGCAGCATGCTTTGCGTAGTTCAGGCCGATGCAAATCAATTTTGTTGGACGTGCGACCGGACTTGCAATTCGTAAGCCAGCAATATCAAATGGAGTCTGTGTGCTTAAGTCTGCAGACTTAACCTTGTTATACGCACCAGCTTCGAGCTCGTCGCGGTTCCAATCCTTAATCAAATGATCAACATATACAGCTTGCTTCTCGCTGATCATTACTGCTGGACGCTCTGAACCGACTTGACCAAATCTCGCTATTCTCATGGCCCTACTTTACCGTTAATACTCATAAGATTCATACATGAAGATTGTCATTGCACCTGATTCTTTTAAGGGCAGTGCTTCCTCGATAGAAATTTCAACATGGATTGCAGATGGAATAACTTCGCACATCCCACAATGTGAAATCGTAAAAGTTCCGATTGGAGATGGCGGAGAAGGTTCACTTGATGCAGCGCTCTATGCAGGATTTGTTGCTCACGAATTTAACGTCTCTGGTCCGCTCGGCAATTCTGTACGTGCGCGTATTGGATTAAGAAACGATGTAGCACTTGTAGAACTTGCAGAGGCATCCGGGTTAAGCCAGCTCCCCATGCAAGAACGTGCACCCATGATTGCAACATCATTTGGAACCGGCGAACTCATCCTTCGTGCACTTGATAAAGGTGCACGAACAATCATTCTTGCTGTCGGTGGTTCTGCATGTACAGATGCTGGAGCCGGTGCTTTACAGGCACTTGGGGCCCATTTACTTGATGCAGATGGTGTCGAAATAATTCACGGAGGAGGCTCTCTCTCATCATGTGCCTCGATAGATCTTTCCAATATCGATTCACGTATTGCATCGACACAGTTCATTCTTGCAAGTGATGTAGACAATCCACTCACTGGACCACATGGTGCGGCACATGTGTACTCACCTCAGAAGGGCGCTTCGCCTGAACAAGTAATAGCACTCGAAAATGGGCTTTCACATTTCGCATCTATTGCTGGAGGTTCACATGTAAATTCTCCAGGTGCTGGTGCAGCCGGTGGATTCGGATTTATGGCGCTTACTTTTCTCTCCGCAATACAACAGAGCGGAATCGATACTTTCTTATCAATGATTGACTTTGACACCATTCTTACTGGTGCTGATTATGTTATTACTGGAGAGGGAAAATTTGATTCTCAAAGTATGAGCGGAAAAGCTCCTATCGGAATTTATACCGCCGCGCACAATAGAGATGTGCCAGTCATATTGGTGTGTGGTCAATCCACTTTGAACAGTTCAGATAACAAAGCAATAACGCTACATTCGCTCTACCAACTCGTTGAGTTTGAATCAGATATCAATCTCTGCATGAAGAATCCCCGACCAATAGTTGAGAAAATTGGCAAAACTATTGCGCGCACCCTCGCTGAGTAAATATCCTTCACTATTACATTTTCTAATCCGCTAAAGGAGCACTCCGTTGCCTGAGAATAAAACATCTTTTGATAATCGCGTCGTCGTAATTACAGGCGCAGCGCGCGGAATCGGAGCAGCAACTGCTCGTCTGATTTCATCTCGCGGAGGAAAAGTATTTGCTCTAGATATCGCTAAAGAGGGTTTGGCTTCATTGCAAGCAGAACTCAATCTCCCAGCAGATCAAGTGATTCCCCTTGATCTTGGTAATCAAAATTCAGTCAAAGAAACCATTGATGCTATTTATGCAAAGGCAGGTCGCATTGATGCGCTCATCAATACAGCAGGCGTTGTTGGCCCAACAAATGTGAAAGTTGAAGATGTTCAGTGGGCAGATTTTGAAAATACCCTGCGCATTAATCTCTTCGGAACTGTATGGCTCACCCAAGCTGTCATTCCATATATGAAGAAGGCTAAGTACGGTCGAATCGCACACGTTGCATCCATTGCAGGTAAAGAAGGCAACCCTGGAATGACTCCGTATAACGTTTCAAAGTCAGGAATGATTGGCTTCGTTAAAGGCGTATCTAAAGAACTCGCAGCTGATGGAATCACTATTAATTCACTTGCTCCAGCTGTTATTAGAACTCCAATGAATGCAGATACCAGTGATGAAACTTTGAAGTACATGATCTCAAGAATTCCAATGGGTCGTGTGGGAGAAGCCGAAGAAGTTGCCGAGCTACTTGCCTTTATGGGTTCTGAAGCGTGCTCATTTACAACTGGCTTCACCTTTGATGCAACAGGTGGACGCGCAACCTACTAAGACTTTTTTTCTATAAAAGTTTTAGCTCTGAAGCACGAGAGATAAGTTCTTCGCGCGCTTGTGGATGAGCTGCATGAGTAATTAAATTCTGCGCTTGCTCAGATTGAGTGCGTCCAAAACATGCCGCAGCGCCTTGTTCTGTCACAACAAATGAATGCTGAAAGCTAGTGATATTTTCGGTGAGGCGAGGCACGATCGTTGAAACCTGCGCTTTCGGATGCCAAGACGGCAACGCCATGAAAGAACGACCTCCCCGACTGTGAAGAGAGCCCACAATAAAATCTGTAGAGCCTCCAAAACCTGAGTAAATCTCGCTACGAACATGTGAAGCATTAGCTTGATCAAAGAGATCAATCTGAAGCGCGGCGTTAATAGACTGCATTTTCGCTTGCTTGGCAATATTTGTTGGATTATTTGTTCGTTCGGTACGTAACATCTGTACCCGGCGATTTAAATGAAGCCATTGATAGAGCTCTGAACTTCCAAAGATAAATGAGGCAGTTAATAAAATTTCGGGGTCTAGGACTCCCATTTTGAAGAGATCAAATACTCCATCACTAAACATCTCAGTCCAGATGCGTAAGCCTTTACGATCCTTGAGCGACGAAAGAACTGAATCAGGGATAGCGCCGATTCCAAGTTGAAGCGTGGAATGATCTTCAATCAGCGCTGCAATTCGAGCACCGATCTCTAATGATTCTGGTGCAAATGAACTCTGTGGCTTTTCTTGTAGCGGCTCATCGACCTCTACTAAGTAATCGATTTCAGTCTCATAAATTTGAGCATCGCCATATGTGTAAGGCATCTGCTTATTTGCTTGAGCAATGATGACACCCCCGTGAGCACGAGCGGTCTCTATTGCTGCAGGAAGGATATTTACTTCAGTACCTAGCGAGACCGTGTCATGACGTAACTCAGAGGTATGAATAAAGACTGCGTTGGGGCGTGCGAAATCGCGGATGACAACAGGCAACAGTGAAAGTCGTGATGGTATGTATTGCAAACGAGGGTGGCGACGCATTCCTGGCCCGACGAATGCAGATTCATAAGTAATGCCTTCGCGATCTGGAATTCCTGGTTGTGCATTGAGCATGTGAAGGCGAAATTCAGAGAGTGACTCGTTGGCAGCAGCGAGCAAAGTATGCGGCGTTGCAAAATTGCCTGATGCAATGATTCGCGGGTTTTCTGGAAGATTTGCGAGGACGGACTTTAATTGTTCGACCGTAATCACGCGCATGTCATTAATTTACCTTGAGAAATAAGTAAGCCATCACCAATTAAATAGTG
>WLCS01000074.1 GCA_009705185.1 Actinomycetota bacterium | reverse complement strand
CGGATCCATCGGTGGACCCGCTGCTCGATTAGCTCAAGATTGCATCAAGAAAGTTGAAGTCTTAGATTTTGAAGATTTAGGAATGGAAGCTGTGTGGAAAATTGATGTAGTTGATTTCCCAGCATTCATCGTTGTCGATGACAAAGGAAATGATTTCTTTGCTGAAACTATGAAGATGATCAAAATAGGTACTAAACCCGAAAATTAAGATCGATCCTTCGATACCTAAAAGTTTTTAGTAGTAATGGCTACGGCGCCATTTAGCCCACGCAGCACATGGTGTGTCATAACGAAGATCGATGTAATGAAGTCCCCATGTAATTTGAGTCAGCGGGTTAGTGCGCCAGTCATCTGAAATAACTTCCATCTTGGTGGCAGGAAGTGCTTGAGCAATACCGTGTGCACCGGAACGATAATTGTGAGCCTTGTAATTCCAGTGGCTCTCTTTCTTCCACAAACTATTGAGGCACTCGTATTGGCCTTTGCCCCATGAATATTTAGATTTCATCAGCGCCTTAGCGACTTTCTTGGCACCTGAAACTGTGCGAGCCATCTCGACCTGGCGACTGATATCGGCAACGATCGCCATCTCAGAGATCTGACTTGAGAGCGAGACCATTGGCGCCCCACTTGTCACAGTGAAGTTCTTGCTGGTCAGGTTTGCAGAGTTAGGAAGCTCGAGTCGCGTGGTCATTGGAAATTCCAGACCATAGGCAGTTGGCTGAGCAGTTCCAAGGAAGATCATTGACCCAATGACGGCCCAGAGCGCCGGGGCGCTACGACGTGAAAGTTTGAGTTGCGAAAGGGCAGCAAAGAATTCGCCAACAGCACTGGCGAAAGTGCGAACCTTGCTCAAGGCAAACTTCTTCATCTCGGCGACTCCTTTCTGGACTCGATCCTTTTCCACACATGGCGCCATCACCTCAAATTGAGGTTTTGGTCTGCGGGGAATAGGCCAAGGGTTTCAATACAGGGGGTGAGTCGCAAATTTTGGCCTGCGTGAGTCGCAAATTCACAGAAAAATGTCTGACTGTGGATAGGTAAAACCGCAGGTCAGCTAGGGCGATGTCTAAAATGTCCCATTTGTCACTGTGAGATTTAAATAGGGCCAATCCAGGGGAATATCAACGTGCCCCGCAAACTTATTGAACAGGCCCCTCGAGCATCTCGGTGACCAGGGCGGCGATTGGCGAGCGCTCTGATCGTGTCAGGGTCACGTGGGCAAAGAGTGGGTGGCCTTTGAGGGTCTCAACGACTGCGACAACCCCGTCGTGGCGGCCGACTCGCAAGTTATCGCGCTGAGCCACGTCGTGGGTCAGAACAACTCGTGAAGATTGGCCAATGCGCGAGAGCACGGTCAGCAGAACGCCTCGTTCAAGTGACTGGGCTTCATCGACGATCACAAATGAGTCGTGAAGAGAGCGGCCGCGAATGTGGGTCAGCGGCAGAACTTCAATGAGGCCTCGGTCGATGACTTCATCAATGACCGCCTGGCTAACTAGCGCTCCTAAAGTGTCGAAGACTGCCTGCGCCCATGGCGACATTTTTTCGCCTTCGCTGCCTGGCAAATATCCGAGCTCTTGTCCGCCGACCGGATAGAGCGGACGGAAGATCACAACTTTTTTGTGAAGTCTTTTCTCCATGACCGCTTCAAGTCCGGCGCACAACGCAAGTGCGGATTTACCTGTACCTGCGCGGCCACCAAGTGAAACGATTCCGATGGATTCATCGAGTAATAAATCCAAAGCGATTCTCTGTTCGGCGCTGCGACCATGAAGGCCAAATGCTTGGCGATCGCCTCGTACTAATTGCAATTGTTTATTTTCAGTAACGCGAGCGAGTGCACTTCCTTTTTCCGAATGCAGAACTATTCCTGTGTGCACTGGCAAAGAATGTGCAGCTTCGTGGTCTGCACGATCTGATGCATATAAATCATTAATCACGCTATGGCCAACCGAAAGTTCTTCGATGCCTGTCCATCCGCTATTGGATACAAGTTCTGCTAGATATTCCTGCGCTTCAACACCTACTGATGATGCCTTCACGCGAAGCGGCAAATCTTTGGTGACCAGAACTACTCGTTTTCCATCTGACATAAGATTCTTGGATATTGCCAAGATGCGTGAGTCATTTGTGCCATCACGCAAAAATCCATGTGGCAAGGTGCTCAGATCTGTGTGATTAAGTTCGACAGAGAGAGTTCCGCCTTCTGGCGTAATAGTCAGTGGCGTATCAAGTCGACCGTGTTCAATTCGTAAATCATCAAGTGCGCGTAGAGCTGCGCGTGCAAAATATCCGAGTTCGGGATGGTCGCGCTTAGTCTCTAATTCGCCAATGACTGCAATAGGAATGATTACTTCGTGTTCTTCAAATTTCAGCAAAGCACCGGGGTCAGCCAGAAGTACTGACGTATCTAAAACATAGGTCTTGCGGGCCAAATTGCTCTTCTTGCTAGCTGCTGACTTTGAAGTAGCCAATGCCTAACCATTCTCTTTAGTTGTAATCGACGGGGTGCTGCTTCTAACTCGTAAAAGATAGAACGAATAAATTGGACTATTAGTGCGACACGCCATTAATAGGAGAGATGTAATACAACGTTTACTTAATGGGCTTTAAGCCCCTAGGCGACGATGGCGCTGTGAATAGGCACGAAGCGCACGAAGGAAATCAACCCGGCGAAAGTCTGGCCAGTATGCCTCGCAAAAATAGAATTCTGAGAGGGCTGATTGCCACAGTAAGAAACCGCTCAAACGTTGTTCTCCGGATGTGCGAATCAGAAGTTCTGGATCTGGCTGGCCGGCGGTGTAAAGGAAATTAGAAATCTCTTCGGCAGTTAATTTCTTCGCCGCTTCTTGCATCGAATGACCGGCTTCGAATTCGGCAGTCATATAACTCTTCACGGCATCAACGATTTCGCGGCGTCCGCCATATCCAATTGCAACGTTTACTTCTACACCCCCGTCGGTCACCTGAGGCAAGTTCGCTAATTTAACTCGCAGCCACTCGGGTAAAAGGTCTAGCGCTCCCACAGCTTTGATATTCCATTTTCCAGTCGCACAGAGCGCATCGACGGTCTCGCCAATTATCTTAAGAAGTCCATCGAGTTCTTCAGGAGTGCGTTTGAAATTTTCAGTAGAGAGCAACCACAAAGTGACTACTTTTACTTCAGCTTCATCGCACCAACCAAGAAATTCTTTAATTTTGTCAGCCCCGCGCTGATGTCCTTTTGGATCATTTGGGTGTGGATTCTCTTTCGCCCACCGTCTATTTCCATCGAGGATGACTCCGACGTGTTCGGGGGTTTGACTGAAATCTAAATCTTTTACTATCCGCCATTCATAAAAGGGATAGAGAAGAGATTTAATTCGGTTACGCGTACTTCTTAACAACTTTTCGCTCTGCAACAAAGGATGCGAATGGAATTGTTCCTGCTGCAATGAGGGCGATGATCGTCATGAAAGTCATTTTTCTTTGGACGCCAATTTGAAGCACGGTCAAGATATAGACGATATATAAATAGCCGTGGGCGATTGGAATCGCTATGAGCCACTTATTGCCATCAATTGCATCGAAAATGTACTTGGCAGGCATATAGCCAAACATCAGCAAAAGTAAGTTCACGCCGCACAACACGGCCAGTAATCGAAATCGTGTGAGAGCTGAATTAGTGGGACTCTGAGTCATGGCTGAACTCTATAACTTATTCTCGCGACGTTTATAGAACGGCATCCAAATTACTAGCCCGGCCATAAACCACCAGATGACAACGTACGAAATGTGCTGCCAGTAATAGCCAGGTACACCCGAAGAGAGTTTCGGTGGAGAAACGCGAGTCCGCTCAATTGCACCTTCTCTAATTTTCTCAGACGTTGCAATAATGAATCCGTCGTACAGCTGAGCCGAGACGGAACTGACCAGCAGGCTGCTATCCAAACGCGAAAGTTGTTGCGAAGTATTTTCTGCACGATCATCAAACTGATGGGGCATGAGAGTTCCCGTAACTTCCACTGAGTTCGACATCGCTAATTGAGGTTCTGAAAGTCGGTCTTTCCATAATCCACGGACAACCAAAATCGCACTTTCTGGATCTGCTTGTGTTTGAAGAAGTGCGATTTCCCAATCGGCAACTTTTTTATTGCCATCGATTTGGTTGGGTGCCTTGAAGTTGGCGATGTAATTTCCGCGCGCAGTGACTGATTTATAAATACTCGCTGCAGGAACGGTCTCAGTTGATTTCATCAGCGATGAAAGCTCGTAGATCTTGGAATCTACCGTGACCGCTGACGGTGTACGCATTTCTTGAGCACGATCAAGTTGCCAGAACCCAAGTCCTAAAAAGGATGAAACAAGAACAAGGACAAGCAGTCCTTGAAATACTTTCTTAATTGTTGCCTTCGTTCTCACGATTCTCATCGCTGCGATTTTGGAGATTGGTATAACGCTTATAAAAACTACGGAGCAATAAAGCGACAGACGAGAAAAGCACAATCATTGTGAGCGATCCAGCTACACCTACTTCTACGTCTTTGGTCATGAGAGAATTCTCCCATGACTTCCAATGAGAGCCAATTTGATTACAACGATAGATACGGCATAAAGCCGTCTCGGTCTTGGCTTAAATTTGCAATTGGCTTTGCTCTCGTGGGCGGAATTTGGATTGTGTGGGCGGGTTTACACCACGCTCAACCAACAGTTCGCAGTGAGCTCATTTCATTTACGACTCAAGATCCACGCAAACCAATTATTCGTTACTTTGTCGAAAGAAATAATGCAGATGATGTGATTATCTGTACTTTGACTGCTCGAGATTATGAAAAAAATGTAGTTGGCCAAATTGATGACATCATCAAAGCGGGCGAAAGCTTTGTCGAGCGAAGCACCGTTATTCCTACGCGCGCTGATGCTGTTAATGCGGGCATTGCAGGTTGCCGAGTTCTCTAATCAGGGCACATCCCCTAACATTCTCTTCTATGAGTTCACAACAGACTTGGCTAACACAAGAAGCAGCTGACCGTTTAGCTGCTGAACTCGCGCAGCTTGAAGGCGAAGGTCGTAAAGAAATAACAGCCAAAATTGAAGCAGCACGTGCTGAGGGTGACCTAAAAGAAAACGGCGGCTACCACGCAGCTCGTGATGAACAAGGAAAAATGGAAGCTCGCATCCGCCAGTTAAAGCAGATGCTTGAGAACGCACACATTGGTACACCACCTGCGAGTGCTGATGGAAAAGTTGGCGCTGGAATGGTTGTTACCGCTGTCATTGCTGGCGATGAAATGAAATTCTTGTTGGGCTCCCGTGAAATTTCCACAGGTGATCTCGATGTGTACTCTGAAAAATCACCACTTGGATCTGCAGTTCTTGGTGCAGAAATTGGAGCTACAGTTTCTTACACTGCTCCAAACGGCCGCGAGATTAAAGTAGAAATCAAAGCTGCCGAGTTTTACGCCTAATTTTTATTCAGCGTAGTTACGATACTTTCGTAAGCTCAGCGGCACGAATATCACCATGATGACCACCATATAAAACAGTGATGTAGTCAGTGGGTGCTCGCTTGGGAAAGAACCAGCAGTTGCCCCGAATTGATTCTCAAGCCCAAATAATTGACGGCATGCAGCAACCATTGTTGAAACTGGATT
>WLCS01000073.1 GCA_009705185.1 Actinomycetota bacterium | reverse complement strand
GGCACTTCCGCCTGCCATCCCGCCAGCAACGGGAATCGATTTCTTTACTTCGATGTGCACATCAACATCAAAATCAAATTTTGAACCTACTAAAGCAGCTGCTTTCACAGCCAAATTCGATTGATCCTCAGGTACGCCGTGTGTGTGTTCGCCAGTAATGGAGATTGAAATCCCATGGCCTGGGCTCTTCTTAGTAATTGTGACATCATCAAAAATTGAGATTGCTTGAAATACAGATACAAGATTATGAAAGCCATCTGCTTCTCGAGGGCCAACAGATAATTGCAAATTCACTTTCGCAGGAACGCGAACTGTTACTGAATTACTAGCCACGCTAAAACTCTACCCTTGTTTCGCAATTGCGCAGAAGGCATGAATATCCAGTGCTTCCCCGCGAAGTGTCGGATCAATTCCAGCTGCGGTTAACACCTCTTCTGCTGCAGCAGAACCGCCGTACATAGAAGACAAGGCTGAACGCAACATTTTGCGTCTTTGCGCAAAAGCCAAATCAATTATTGAAAACACTTTCTTACGCAAAATTTCATCACCCGGTGTTGGCCGGCGCTTGAATCCGACAAGCTTTGAATCCACATTTGGTTGTGGCCAAAATATTGAACGAGACACTGAACCCGCGCCAGCAACATCTGCCCACCAGGCAGCTTTCACACTTGGAATTCCATACTCTTTCGAGTTTGGTTTTGCGGCAAGTCGATCTGCAACCTCTGCTTGCACCATAACAACTCCACTGCGCAGAGTTGGAAAAATCTCTAGCAGGTGAAGAAAAACTGGCACCGAAACGTTATAAGGCAAATTTGCAATTAATACTGTTGGTTCAGCGGGGAGATCCTTGAGAGTAAGTGCATCCTGATTAACAACAGTTAATTTTTCTGGAGTGTCAGCGTGCTTGGCTGCCGTGATTGGTAACTGCGTTGCAAGACGTGAATCAATTTCCACGGCTATCACTTCGCGGGCTTCTTCTAACATGGCAAGTGTGAGCGAACCCAAACCTGGTCCAATTTCAAGTGCAACATCATCTGTTGTGAGTTCTGCGATGCGAACAATTTTTCTACAAGTATTGGCATCATGGACAAAATTTTGACCGAGTGATTTAGATGGTTTGAGTTCTAGAGCAGCAGCTAGTTCGCGGATCTCTGCAGCGCCCAGTAGTGTCATTCGAAAGATCCGAAAATTCGCTCAGCATTTACCGAAAGGGCTGTGGCAAGTTCTGCAACATCTTCATTGCGCTCTACTGCCATTGCGCGAACGATATTTGCTATCTGGGCTGGAGTATTAAGCGCACCACGATGAGGAGTCGGTGCTAGAAATGGAGAATCAGTTTCAACTAGTAATTGGTCGTGCGGAACCAGTTTTACAGCTTCACGAAGAGCCGGTGCATTCTTAAAAGTAAGTGTTCCTGCAAAGGAAAGTATGTAGCCGCGGTCGATGCATATCTTTGCCATCTCAACGTCGCCTGAAAAGCAATGGAAAACAGTTTTTTCAGGGGCTCCAACTTCGAGCAGAACCGAAAGAACGTCGTCATGAGAATCTCTATCGTGAATGACAAGCGCCTTATTTGTCCGCTTAGCTAAATCAATATGCCACTTAAATGATTCTTGTTGCCGCTTTTGTAACTCGGGTGGAGTGCGGAAATAATCCAAACCTGTTTCACCGATGGCGCGTACGCGGGGTTCTTGCGCCAATTTTTCGATGATTGCCCAATCGGCTTCTAAATCTTTAACTACGGGTGCTTCATTTGGATGAAGAGCAACCGCTGCAAGCACACGTCCCGGAAATGCGCGTGCCATATCTACACACCATTGTGATTGTTCTGCCGAATAACCAACTTGAACGATGCGATCTACATTGACTGACTTCGCATCATCCAAAACTTTACGAACCGCGTCTGAATCTGGTGCTTCATTGGTGACAATTTCAATATGTGCGTGCGCATCAACTGTCGGGACAGGAAGTGGTTGCGGAAGCGGCGCAAGCTCGCGTTCAATATCGCGGTTGTGGCGATCAGCCATAAATAATTACTCTTTAACTTCTAACCGCGGGAATAACACAGGCGTCTTTGTCACGGTTGCGCCTTCAGGTAACTGCCCCCACTTTGCAACGTTTGAAATTTCTTGTTTCGAAATGTCGCCCAAAACATCTTGCGCACCAAGTGATTGCCACAAAATTTCTGTTGTTGTTGGCATTACCGGATGAAGCAAAACTGCAAGTGCACGCAATGATTCGGCAGTGTTGTAAAGAACTGCTTCAAGTTCTGCTTGGTTTGCAGGATCCTTTGCAAGAATCCATGGTTGCTTTTCAGTAACAAAACCATTGACTCGCTTACAGAAATCCATAACTGCATTGATTCCACCCTGGAAATCAAGTGCCACCATTGCAGAATCTGCTTTAGCAACGGTTTCAGCAAGTGCTGCAGATAAACCAGCATCTTGAGCAACTGCTGGGAGCTTTCCTTCGCAATATTTTTCAATCATTGCAGCTAGTCGTGAAGCGAGGTTTCCAAAATCATTTGCAAGTTCAGATGTGTATCGCGCACTCATATCTTCCCAAGAGAAAGAGCCGTCGCTTCCAAATGGAATTGCACGCAGGAAGTAATATCGAAATGCATCTACGCCGAAGTGATCAGTGATATCTGAAGGTGCGATTCCTGTCAGTTTAGATTTGCTCATCTTTTCGCCACCAACAAGTAACCACCCGTGAGCAAAGACTTTCTTAGGAATATCAACGCCTGCTGCCATGAGCATCGCTGGCCAAATTACTGCGTGGAATCTCAAAATATCTTTACCAACTAAGTGCACATCTGCTGGCCATGTTGATGCAAACTTCTTTCCGCCTTCAGAATCTGGTGCGTCAGTAAGTCCAACTGCAGTTGCATAGTTCAATAAAGCGTCAAACCAGACATATACAACTTGTTCGGTATCCCATGGAACTGGAATTCCCCAGTCGAATGTTGAACGAGAAATAGAGAGATCCGATACTCCGCCTTCAAGAAAAGCAATAACTTCATTTCGCGCTGACTCTGGCTGGCACGCTTCTGGATTCTTCTTATAGTGATCTAAAAGTGGTTGGGTGAACTCTGAAAGTTTAAAGAACCAGTTGTTCTCATTTACTAATTCGATTGGCTTGCTATGGATAGGACAAAGTTTTTCTCCATCAGCATCAATCAGATCTCCTGGAAGTTTAAATTCTTCGCACCCTACGCAATATGGTCCTTCATACTTTCCAGCATAGATGTGTCCAGAATCTTTAAGAGATTGCAAGAATTTTTGAACACGTTCTGTATGTCGTGCTTCGGTTGTGCGAATAAAATCATCGTTTGCAATATTCAGGGCAGTCCAATTTGGTTTCCATGCCTCAGCAACCAGCTTGTCTACCCATGCTTGTGGAGCAACGTTATTTTGCTCTGCAGTACGCATAACTTTCTGACCATGTTCATCTGTGCCAGTAAGAAACCAGACTGATTCTCCTCGCTGGCGATGCCAACGAGTAAGAACGTCGCCTGCAACCGTTGTATATGCATGGCCAATATGCGGCGCATCATTTACATAGTAAATAGGCGTAGTCAGGTAGAAAGACTTCATCTGCTCATCTTATTCGCATCGACTACGGCTGCATAAACGATTTTCTTTGGAATCCCAAATTCTTCAGCAACGGTTGCAATTGCTCCTTTGCGATCCATGCCGGCTGCCTCATATTCGCGGACTCTCTCGAGAGCATCCTCTGATGTCTTTTCTTCGCTGCCGGCAGTTACTCCTGCAAATACCAAAGTAATCTCACCTAAAACTTCTTTTTGCGACGCCCAATCAATGAGCTCTGCAAGTGAGCCTCTGATGGTCTCTTCATAGGTCTTTGTCATCTCACGACAAATTGCGCCGGCTCTCTCTGAACCTAAAACAGATGCTGCATCTTCTAGCGATTCTTGAAGGCGATGAGGCGCTTCGAAAATAACCATTGTGCGTTCTTCGAATCGAAGTTTTTCATAAAAAGTTTTGCGCGCACCTTGTGATCTTGGTGCAAAACCTTCAAAAGTAAATCTGTCTGTAGGCAAACCAGAGAGCGCAATTGCCATAGTTGGCGCACTTGGTCCGGGAATCACAACTGTCTGAATATTTTCTGCAATTGCATCACGCATTAAGCGAAATCCAGGATCACTAATAGTTGGCATACCCGCATCAGTAACTACGAGAACTTCTTTTCCAGCGCGCAGTAGTGTCAATATTTCTTGTGTTCGATCCGTTTCATTTCCTTCAAAGAAAGAAATGATTCGAGCAGTAAATTTCACTTCCAAATCAGATGCGAGTCGATGAAATCGGCGTGAATCTTCGGCGGCAATTATTTCTGCAGACTCGATAGCCTTCTTGAGGCGAGAGCTCGCATCAAGAGGATTTCCCAGCGGAGTTGCTGCAAGAACTAGGGCCATATGCGAATACTCCCATATTCTTTACACATGATTGCAGCGATCGCTCCCATCGTTATTGCAACTATCTCTTTCTTGCTCAGATTAAACAATCTCGGCTCTATCAAGACACTTATCTTCGATGAGGTTTATTACGTAGATGGGGCTAGAGATTTCTTGAAATACGGAGTTGAAGTTTCGGGTTCTCAGCCAGAGTTCATAGTCCATCCTCCACTTGGTAAATGGATGATTGCATTAGGTATCCAAATATTTGGAGACTCATCATTTGGATGGCGATTTATGACCGCTCTTGTGGGATCTCTCATGATTCTTCTTGTTGCACTTATTGCTCACAAATTATTTAGAGACTCACTTCTGACCGGATTAGCTAGTGCGCTGATGGCGATAGATGGATTAGCACTAGTGCATTCCAGAACAGCTCTATTAGATAACTTTCTAGCATTCTTTATTCTGCTTGCCACTTACTTCTTTGTTTCAAAAAACTATTGGCTTACTGGTTTTGCACTTGGGTTCGCTCTCGCAACTAAATGGAGCGCACTCTATTTCGTCGCTGTATTCGGTGGAATTGCTCTGTATCGAGCATTTACACACCACACCGGAAAAGAATTGATTCGGCCAACGATTCAAAGGGTGCTGCAATTTGGATTAATCCCCATTGCTGTCTACGTGACTTCCTGGGCAGGGTGGTTTGTCAGTGATCGCGGATGGGCTCGTCATGAGACTTCTAATTTCTTTACTTCATTTATAAATTATCACCAGCAGATGCTCAATTTTCATACCGGTTTAACTGAGAAGCACACGTATCAAGCAAATCCATGGAGTTGGTTAATTATGGGACGACCAACTTCTTTCTACTACAAATCTCCCCAAGGTTGCGGCACTGATTCCTGTTCGCAAGAAGTAATTGCACTTGGGACACCGCTCTTGTGGTGGCTTGCAGCGATTGCTCTCGCATTTGTTATTGGTATGTGGATCCGTTCACTCTCTCGCAAACATATAGATCCGGCAATGACCATCATCATCGCTGGTATGACTGCAGGCTATTTACCTTGGTTCTTCTTTCAACAAAGAACAATGTTTACTTTCTATGCAATCGTTTTTGAACCATTCCTGATTTTGGCGCTGGTATTTGCCGCGCGCATGATCTTAAGTACTTTTACAAAGAATGGAGAAGTAATTCTTGCCACGCTCTTCATTCTTATTTTCTTAAACTTTGTCTATTTC
>WLCS01000072.1 GCA_009705185.1 Actinomycetota bacterium | reverse complement strand
GTCCTTCGATGACTTCATCATTACAAACTTCAATTCAGGCACAATGACAACTTTCCCTAAATTTATTTATGTCTCAGCAGCACGTGGTATTCCAGCTCAAGCAAATGTGATTGGTTCTGCAATGTTTATCCTTGCGTTGACCATCGTCATTCTTGGTCAATTTGTAGGACGCAAGCGCAAAGTTTCATGACTCGCGAACTCGTAATTCTGGGTTCAACTGGATCAATCGGCGTACAAGCGCTTGAAATAGTTGAAGCGAATCCCACACTCTTCTCAGTTGTTGCACTCTCTTCAGCTGGCAGCAACCCAGATTTAGTGATTGACCAAGCAAGAAAATTTAAAGTAAAAGTTGTTGGGGTAATTAAGAACGCTGATCGAATTCGCGAAGCACTTCCTGGTGTCCAAGTTATTGACGGCCCACACGCTTCAACTGAATTAGCGGCGATTTCATGTGATGTTGTCCTTAATGCCATAACTGGTTCCATCGGCCTTGCTCCAACCCTGGCAGCACTCGATGCGGGTAACCGCGTTGCACTGGCAAATAAGGAATCACTTGTTGCAGGTGGAGACTTGGTAATTTCTCGAGCTAAAGCAGATCAATTGCTTCCCGTAGATTCAGAACACTCTGCAATTTGGCAGGCACTTATTGGTGAAAGTAAGTCTGAAATATCAAAGTTAATTCTTACCGCAAGCGGGGGACCATTCAGAGAGCGCACTGATTTATCGAGCGTCACTCTTCAAGAGGCGCTTGCTCATCCCACTTGGGCAATGGGTCCAGTAGTAACAATTAATTCAGCATCTCTGATGAATAAAGGCCTTGAAATTATTGAAGCTCACTATTTGTTTGGAATCCCGTATTCAAAGATTGAAGCAGTTATTCATCCTCAATCCGTTATTCACTCAATGGTCGAATTTGTCGATGGTTCAACAATTGCTCAAGGATCTCCGCCGAATATGAAAGGCCCTATCTCTCTGGCTCTTCACTTTCCACATCGCGTGCCTGGTGCTACAGAACCAATTAATTGGAGCCAATCACATACCTGGAATTTCTCGCCGATTGATCTCAACCGTTTTCCAGCTGTCGCACTAGCTCGCACCTGCGGGGAAATCGGTGGGGGAGCTCCAGCAATATTTAATGCATCTAATGAGATTGCTGTTCAAGCATTTATCGATGGACACATTTCTTTTACTTCCATTATCAAAATTGTCAGCTCCACCGTTGATCATCTACGCGATATTTCTTCCAATAAACTGCGCGACCTCAGCGATGTCAGTGCCATCGAAGATACTGCTCGCACTATCGCTCTAGAAAATGTAAAGAAGGTTGTTGCATAATGGAAATTGTTGGAATCCTAGCTTTCGTAGTTGCGCTCTTATTTTCAGTCATGGTGCACGAATTCGGACACTTCTTAACTGCGCGCAAATTTGGTATGAAAGTCTCTGAATTCTTTCTCGGCTTTGGAAAGAGATTGTGGTCATTTACTCGAGGAGAGACAGAGTTCGGGATTAAAGCAATCCCCGCTGGTGGATATTGCCGTATCGAAGGAATGACTCCACAAGATCAGATGCCTGAAGGTGAAGAGGGAAGAGCTTTTATTGCAGCAACTTCTCTTAAGAAGTTGATTGTTCTCGGTGCAGGTTCATTTGCACACTTTCTTCTTGGCTTCATCCTCATCTTCTCAATTTTCTTCGCTGTAGGTTTCCAAGCACTGATTCCTGACATCACTGAAATCGCGCCACAATCTGCTGCTCAATCGGCTGGGTTCAAAGTGGGCGACAGAATTCTTACCATTGATAAAGATGAAGTGAATAACTGGGCAAAAGATTCCAAGAAAATTGGACAATCAGAAGGTCGCGAAATAGTTTTCACAGTAAAAAGAGATGGAAAAATACTTACACTTTCCGCTGCACCAAAGTACATCGAATCTGAAAAA
The DNA here is from genome assembly GCA_009705185.1 of Actinomycetota bacterium. Taxonomy (GTDB): domain Bacteria; phylum Actinomycetota; class Actinomycetes; order Nanopelagicales; family Nanopelagicaceae; genus Planktophila. Next base: position 3,743 of record WLCS01000072.1, on the reverse strand, counting down.
AGATACGTGCTGGGTGTTGTAACCAAAATTGGCATCAAGCGTGAAGGTTTCATTCCATCTATCAAGGATGCATCAACTGCAACATGGGCCCTTGGCAAAGAGTCAGTGAAATCATTGGTCACACTCCCAACTAAAGTTCCGCAACTAATTCGCCAAACATTTATGGGTGAAGAACGCGATCCCAATGGACTCGTTGGCGTCGTCGGAGCCGCTCGTGTATCTGGTGAAGCAGTGGGCAGTCAAAATCTTTCAGGAAATCAGAGACTGCAAACCTTCATTCTGATTGTTGCGAGTCTGAATGTATTTGTCGGTCTATTTAATTTGCTGCCAATCCTGCCTCTCGATGGTGGACACATGGCAGTGGCAATAGCAGATGAAATACGTGCACTATTTGCACGTATTCGAAAGAAGGCTCGCCCTGTACCAATTGATGTCAACGTACTCACCCCAATTACGATGGCAGTGTTTGTGGTGCTTGCATTACTTACTGCGGTACTTCTGGTGGCGGATATCATCAATCCAATTTCGCTTAATTTCTAGTTCGCGCGAGCGAGATTTAACCAGATAGGGCAGAATACGGTTCATGGTCGATCTCGGAATTCCAAGCGCCCCGCCTCCAACGTTGCATCCGCGACGAAAGACGCGTCAGCTTAAAGTTGGTTCCGTCGGAGTAGGTTCTGAATCCCAAGTCAGTGTGCAATCTATGTGCACGACTCTTACATCTGATGTCAATGCAACTCTGCAGCAAATTGCAGAACTCACAGCATCGGGCTGTCAGATAGTTCGCGTAGCAGTTCCATCACAAGATGATGCAGATGCACTTGCCCAGATTGCTAAGAAGTCACAGATTCCTGTGATTGCCGATATTCACTTTCAACCTAAATATATTTTTGCAGCAATCGATGCTGGTTGCGCAGCAGTGCGCGTTAACCCTGGCAACATCAAACAATTTGATGACAAGGTAAAAGAAGTTGCAAAGGCCGCGGGCGATGCTGGTATTCCAATCCGTATTGGAGTAAATGCTGGTTCGTTAGATCCACGACTTCTTGCTAAGTATGGAAAGGCAACGCCAGAGGCTCTTGCAGAATCTGCTCTATGGGAAGCCTCACTTTTCGAAGAACACGGTTTTAGCAATATCAAGATTTCTGTAAAGCATCATGACCCAGTGACGATGGTTAATGCGTACAGAATTCTCGCTGCAAAATGTGATTATCCATTGCACTTAGGAGTAACTGAAGCTGGTCCTATTTTCCAAGGCACAATTAAATCTGCAACCGCTTTTGGAATTCTTCTTGCTGAAGGAATTGGAGACACAATTCGCGTCTCACTTTCAGCGCCTCCTGTTGAAGAAGTTAAAGTTGGAATTTCAATTCTAGAATCACTGAATTTGCGTCAACGTAAACTTGAAATCGTTTCATGTCCTTCATGTGGCCGCGCTCAAGTTGATGTATACACATTGGCCGAGAAAGTCCAAGCGGGATTACAAGGAATGACCGTTCCACTTCGCGTTGCTGTTATGGGTTGCGTTGTAAATGGCCCAGGAGAAGCTCGTGAAGCAGATCTTGGTGTCGCATCCGGAAATGGAAAGGGCCAAATCTTTGTTAAGGGTCAAGTCATAAAGACAGTCCCTGAAGCACAGATTGTTGAAACTCTCATCGAGGAAGCAATGCGTCTTGCCGAAGAGATGGAAGCCGCAGGCGTTGCATCCGGAGAACCTTCCGTCACTACTTCGTAATCGTCCGGTAGGGTTCGCGTTATGTTGCGAATGTCCACGCTTTTCTTGCGCACGTTGCGCGATGACCCAGCCGATGCTGAAGTTCCAAGCCATCGACTACTCGTTCGAGCAGGTTACATTCGCCGAATCGCTGCAGGTATTTATTCTTGGCTCCCATTAGGTGTCATCACTCTTCGTAATATTGAAAATATTGTTCGAGATGAGATGGATAAAGCTGGTTTTCAAGAGGTTCATTTCCCAGCGCTATTGCCGCGCGATGCGTATGAGCAAACTGGACGCTGGAATGATTACGGTCCAGATCTATTTAGACTTCAAGATCGTAAAGGCGCAGATTATCTCTTAGGCCCAACGCACGAAGAGATGTTCACCTTGATGGTTAAAGGCGAATATTCGTCATATAAAGATTTACCATTAGCTCTTTATCAAATTCAAACAAAATATCGTGATGAAGCGCGACCACGTTCTGGAATTATTCGTGGCCGTGAATTCGTCATGAAAGATTCATATTCATTTGACGTATCTGATGAAGGACTTGTCGAGTCCTATATGCGCCATCGAGCTGCATATATTTCGACTTTTGATCGCCTCAGATTGAAGTACAACATCGTCAGTGCTGTATCTGGCGCGATGGGTGGATCTGCTTCAGAGGAATTTTTGGCACCATGCGAAACCGGTGAAGATACGTATGTACTGTGCGAAAAGTGTGGCTATGCTGCAAATGTTGAAGCAGTAACAACAGTTGTAGCTCCCAGTGATCCATCGGGTATTGGGGCACTTGAAGTATTTGATTCGCCTAATACTCCGACTATCGACACCCTCGTTGAGCTCCTGAATGCAAAATTTGGTGGGGGATACGACGGCTCAATGACTTTGAAGAATGTCATGTTGATGGCTGATGAGAAAGCAATCGCCGTACTTGTTCCAGGAGATCGCGAAGTAGATCTGAAACGTCTCCAAGCAAATCTTGCTGGTGTAAATGACATACGTGTGTTTGAAGAAGCTGACTTTGCAAAATTTACTGGGCTAGTTAAGGGATATATCGGGCCGCAGGATGCAAAGAAAAATGGAATCACTGTGTATGCCGACCCTCGAATTGCACCAGGAACTCCATGGGTAACTGGCGCCAATGCAAAAGATAAGCATGCACGTAATGTTGTTAACGGAAGAGATTTCACTGTCGATCATTATGTAGAAGCTGCGCAAATTCGCCAAGGAGATGCGTGTCCAAAGTGTTCTACTCCTGTGATTATTGATCGTGCAATTGAAATCGGTCATATTTTCCAACTTGGACGCAAATATGCAGAGGCGTTAAACCTCACTGTTCTTGATCAGAATGGAAAGTCCCAGATTGTCACCATGGGCTCCTATGGAATCGGTGTTTCACGTGCTGTTGCTGCAATCGCAGAACAGAGTTATGACGAAATTGGACTCAGTTGGCCGGTAGAAGTAGCACCAGCAAAGGTGCATGTTGTTGCAACTGGAAAAGAAGATGTTGTTTTTGACACTGCAGAAAAGATTTCTGCAGAACTAGAAGCTCGTGGAATTTCAGTCATGATCGATGATCGTCGAGGCACTAGCCCCGGAGTTAAGTTCAAGGATGCCGAACTCATTGGTATCCCAGTCATAGTCGTGGTGGGCAAAGCTCTTGAACAAGGAAATGTTGAAGTCCGTGTTCGCAAGAGCGGTGACAAATCTGAAATCGCTGTCGCCTCTGCTGTCGAAGAAATTGCAAAGACGTTAGCCACACTTCAATAACGTGTTTTACGATCTCTCTGCAATAAATCTGGCGCTCCTTGGCCTAGCAATGTTCTCTGCGGGGTTTGTTGATGCCATTGCTGGTGGAGGCGGCTTGATTCAGACTCCTGCAATGTTGCTCTCATTTCCCGATCGCAATCCAGTCTCTGTTGTCGCAACATCCAAGACCGCAGCTTTTTTCGGCACGACTACTGCTGCAATTAAGTACCGACAATCAATTAAAACTAATCCGCGATTATTACTTGCAATGGTT
>WLCS01000071.1 GCA_009705185.1 Actinomycetota bacterium | reverse complement strand
CGCGCTCTTATCCACACCTTCATCCCCAAGCCCCTTCGCTTTTGTCAGTGGTCTAGAGGAAAGTACCGCTCGTGAGCATCGCAGAACTACCCAACAACTCCCAACGTAATGGGCAGTACAACACTGTTGGCGCAGAGTTCGAGCGCACACCACCGCAAGATTTACAGGCAGAACAATCTGTTCTCGGTGGAATGCTTTTATCTAAAGATGCAATTGCAGATGTCGTAGAAGTTTTACGCGAACGCGATTTTTATCGACCAGCACACGAACTTATTTACGATGCAATTCTTGATCTCTATGGTCGCGGCGAACCAGCAGATGCAGTCACTGTTGCATCCGAACTAACAAAGCGTGGAGATATTGCGCGTGCAGGTGGCGCTCCGTATTTGCACACTCTCATTTCATCAGTACCAACAGCTGCAAACGCTGGCTACTACGCAAAGATTGTTCTCGAACATGCAATCATGCGAAGACTTGTTGAAGCAGGTACAAAGATTGTTCAACTCGGTTACGATCAAAATGGCGAAGTTGATGATGCAGTAGATGCCGCACAAGCAGAAGTGTATGCAGTAACCGAACGCCGATCTTCAGAAGATTATGTACAACTCAGTACCTTACTTCCCGCAGCCCTCGATGAAATCGATGCAATTTCTAAAGGTGTCGGCGTTGAGGGTGTTAAATCAGGATTTAGAGATTTAGATTTACTTACACATGGATTCCATCCTGGAAATATGATCATTGTTGCTGCGCGACCTGCAGTTGGTAAATCAACTCTCGGACTTGATATTGCCCGACATGCTTCAATTCACGATAACCAAACATCAGTAATTTTCTCGCTCGAAATGTCGAAGTCAGAAATTACGATGCGTATGTTATCTGCCGAAGCGCGCGTTGGATTGAACAGCATTCGTTCTGGCCAGCTCAGCGATGAAGAGTGGGCAAAGCTTGCTCGTCGTATGGGCGAAATTTCTGACGCCCCACTATTTATTGATGATTCACCAAATCTTTCAATGATGGAGATCCGTGCAAAAGCACGTCGCCTGAAGCAGCGCCACGATCTCAAGCTCATTGTTATTGACTACTTACAGCTGATGTCATCAGGCAAGCGCGTAGAAAATCGTCAGCAAGAAGTTTCTGAATTCTCGCGCCAACTTAAGTTGATGGCGAAAGAGTTAAATGTGCCGGTTATCGCAATCTCACAGCTCAACCGTGGACCAGAACAACGTACTGATAAGCGTCCGATGCTTTCAGATCTTCGTGAATCCGGTTCTATTGAACAAGATGCCGACGTAGTTATCTTGCTTCACCGCGATGATATGTACGATTCACAAAACCGTTCTGGCGAAGCAGATTTCATTGTTGCTAAGCACCGTAACGGACCAACTAGAACAATTACAGTTTCAGCGCAGCTTCACTTTGCGCGATTCTTCGACATGGCTCCAAATGTTGGTGCAGGTCGTGACTTCACTCAATCAACGTCTGCAACAACCGATATTCAACCTTCAGCACCCGGCGATGGTGGATGGAACGAATAGTTTTATCTAATTTGCAGTTACTGATTTAGAGCGATCTGCTAAATAAATTCCAACCAGAACCACAATTGCGCCAATAAGCTGAATCAAATCCCAGCTCTGACCAAACCACACCCATGCCAGCGCACCAGCTAAAACCGGTTCAAGCATTCCAATAACGCTACTTGTTGATGCGGTAAGTAAACGCATTCCCGTGAGCACACAGAGGTAAGGGATAACTGTGCCGAAGATTGCAGCAGATGCCATCAAGATCCAACCTGGAACCATCGTGCCTGCAGCGATTCCACCCAGGTCCATCTTCATAGAAAATACTTCAAAAGGGAAACTCCATGGCGGGAGAACAACAAGCCAGAAAATTGAAGCAAAACCCATTCCAAAAATGAGCATCGCAATTGGTTCACGCTTCTTGCCAATCTTTTCACTCATTAGAAAATATGCGGCAAGTGCGAATGCACTAATTGTTGCCCCAGCAATTCCAATCAGATCGAATGTAAATCCATCCCAAGCCTTTGACACGAAAATTAAACCAACTAACGAAAGCGCAATGGCGACCCACATGTCGCGAGCCACGAATCCTTTGCGAACAAATTTGATCCAGAGAGCAATCCAAATCGGCGCTGTGAATTCGATAATCAAAACCAGTGCTAATGGCACTCCGCGCTCAATACCCAGGAGATACCCAAAGTTAACGATTGCAAACCCCACGACTCCATACACACCTAATTTTGGAATTTCGGAGCGAACAATTTTTATGATTTCAGGGCGAGTAATTAAGACATATGTACCAAGAATGGCAACAGCTGTAACCGACCTAAATTCAGCCAAACGAAATGCAGGCAGATGCTTAAGTACAACGGTGACAGTCAGGCCACTGACTGAGAAGAAAAGCGCTCCCAGAATAAGAAAAAACTCACCGCGATGTTTTGAGAGCATCCGATGAGTTTATCTCAAGAATTTAGAAAGCTGACTCAGGAATCTCCATAATGGTTGAATCGGTAGCTTCGACAATTTTGCGATCGGCTGTGATGTGAGGAAGAACTGTTGCAACAAAGAACTTTGCAGATGCAATCTTTCCTGTGTAGAAATCAGTATCTTTTCCAGCCCCGGCAGCTAACTTCTCTGCAGCAATATCTGCTTGGCGAAGAAGCAACCAGGAAATAATGACATCACCAACAGCCATCAATGCGCGAGAAGTACTAAGGCCGACCTTGTAAATCTCGTCAGCTTTCTCTTGTGAAGCCATTGCATGACCAACAAGTACTCCGATGATTCCGTTGAGATCTGCAAGAGCTTTGAGAAGAGCTTGCTTCTCTGCAGCATGAACCCCACCGGTTTCTGCAAATGCTTGGATTTCTTTTCCAAGTAAACCAAGCGCACGTCCGCCGTCTTTAACAACCTTACGGAAGAAGAAGTCGAGTCCTTGAATTGCTGTTGTACCTTCGTAGAGAGTGTCAATCTTCGCATCGCGAACATATTGTTCGAGAGGCCAGTCTTGAGTAAATCCAGAACCACCGAATGTTTGTAGTGATTCGGTACCAAGAAGTGTCCAAGATTTTTCGGAGCCAAAACCTTTTACAACAGGAAGCAAAAGATCGTTGAGCTTCTCCATAGTTTCTAACTTCTCTGTGTCACCAGCAGCATGTGCGAGCTCGATTTCATCTTGAATAGAGGCGGTATAGAGAACAAGAGCTCTCATGCCTTCTGAATAAGCTTTTTGCACCATCAACGAACGACGCACATCAGGGTGCTTAATGATGGTCACGCGAGGGCTCGCTTTATCGTTCATCACCTTCATATCCCCGCCCTGCACACGTGTCTTTGCGTATGCAAGTGCTTGTAGATATCCGGCCGATAAAGTTGCGATTGCTTTTGTGCCAACCATCATGCGAGCGAATTCAATTACTTTAAACATTTGGAAGATACCTTCATGGACATCACCAAGGAGATATCCAACAGCTGGTTCTTTCTCACCCAAGTTCATTTCGCATGTTGCAGAAACGTTGAGACCCATCTTGTGTTCAACGTTGGTGACATAAACACCATTACGCTTTCCGAGTTCACCTGTTTCTAAATCAAACATAAACTTTGGAATAAGGAATAGTGAAAGCCCTTTCGTACCCGGCCCTCCGCCTTCGCGACGCGCAAGAGTAAAGTGCATAATGTTGTCGTAAATATCTGCATCACCAGATGTGATAAATCGTTTTGTTCCTGTGATGTGCCATGTTCCATCAGGTTGCTGCACAGCTTTACTGCGACCAGCGCCCACATCTGAACCCGCATCTGGTTCAGTTAGTTGCATCGTTGCGCCCCAGTGACGATCAACCATGTGCTTTGCCATCTTCTTCTGCACATCTGTACCTAATACATATGCAACCTGTGCAAATGCATAACCAGATGCATAAATATGAATTGCGGGATTTGAACCCAAGACCATTTCTGCAATTGCCCAACGCACCGAAGCAGGAACTTTCATTCCACCAAGATCAACGGGTGCATCAAGACGCCACCATTCGCCATCAACATATGCTTTGTAAGATTTCTTAAAACTTTCAGGAAGCTTGATATCTCCAGTTGCTTTATTGAAATCTGTGCCGATGCGATCGCCTTCAACGAAAGAAGCTGCTAAATCGTTTTCAGTTAAGCGCTTCATCTCCTCCAACATTCCCATCGCAGTATCGCGATCGAGTTCTGAGTAGATAGAACTTCCCAGCACCTTGTCGCGACCTAAGAGGTCAAAGAGGCAAAATTCGATGTCACGGAGGTTGGCGGTGTAATGGCTCATGGCGTAATGGTGCTACCCGCCAGTAACTTACGCAAGCGCGCCGAAGGTCTTTTTTTCCCGCCTGCGAAGGTAGGCTCGCGCCGTGCTTTTAAGTGATCGCGATATCCGCTCCGAAATTACCGCTGGCCGCGTTGCCGTTGAACCATTCGATGAGGCGATGATCCAGCCATCATCTGTTGATGTTCGCCTGGATAAATTCTTCCGCGTCTTTGAAAACCATAAATATTCAGTCATCGACCCATCTATCGAGCAGTCCGAACTCACTCGCGAAGTGATTGCCGAAGATGGAGAAGCCTTTATTTTGCACCCTGGTGAATTCGTTCTGGCAAGCACCTATGAAGTAATCACACTTCCCGATGACATAGCTGGCCGCCTCGAAGGTAAATCTTCACTTGGTCGCCTTGGGCTTCTCACGCACTCAACAGCAGGATTTATTGATCCAGGATTTTCCGGTCATATCACTCTCGAACTTTCTAACGTAGCTAACTTGCCCGTGAAGTTATTTCCAGGGATGAAAATTGGCCAGCTCTGCCTTATCAAACTTTCATCGCCAGCAGAACACCCATACGGTTCAGCAATCTACGCTTCACGTTACCAAGGACAGCGCGGGCCAACGCCAAGCCGATCCTTCATGAACTTCCACCAGAGCAAAATCAAGTAATTCTGCTGGGAATACAACCCCGGCAAGAGTGGTTGAATTAAGTATGAAATATATAGTCATCGGCGCCATCGCACTTCTCGTGCTTTTTGTCATCGCTCAATACAACCGCCTCATTCGCCTGAACATCACAGTCGATGAAGCTTTCGCGCAGATTGAAGTTCAACTCAAGCGCCGTGCAGACTTAATTCCAAATCTTGTCGAAACCGTTAAAGGATATGCAAAGCACGAACAGAGCACATTCGATGCAGTAGTTGCAGCACGTGCTAAAGCAACGTCAGCATCAACTGTTGCAGATGTCGCAGCAGCAGATGGTGCACTCACTTCAGCGCTTCGAGGATTACTTGCAGTTGCAGAGGCGTATCCAGATCTCAAGGCATCTGCAAACTTCTTATCTCTACAAGAGGAACTTTCAACAACAGAGAATAAAGTTTCATTTGCACGTCAGTTCTATAACGACAATGTCCGCTCACTCAATACAGCGGTGAAAACCATCCCTACAAGCTTCTTCGCTGGCCTTGCAAAGGTGGGCGCTCGCGATTTCTATGAAGTTGAAAATCCAACTGATCGCAACGTTCCTAACGTTAAGTTCTAACTCTCTTCATGGCTGAAAATAATTTCAGAGCTTTACAGTCTGCAAATAAGGGCAAGACGTATTTCTTGCTTGCCTCGATGGGCTTACTTACTTGGCTAGTTGCATATGCCGCGCTTACTTATTTCGGTGCGGGCACAACATCCACGATTGTGCCGATGG
>WLCS01000070.1 GCA_009705185.1 Actinomycetota bacterium | reverse complement strand
TTGATAAGCATGGACATGCTGTGGTGGTTTCTACACGTGACTGTTCATTACAACGTAGACACCAGAAACTTGTTGAAGAAGCTCCTGCCCCGTTCTTAACTGATGCGCAGAATGAAGAGTTGTATCGCTCAAGTAAAGCAATTATGAAAGAGGCCGGATATATCGGCGCTGGCACATGTGAATTCCTTGTGGGCGTAGATGGAACAATTTCATTTCTAGAAGTTAATACGCGCTTGCAAGTAGAGCACCCTGTCTCAGAAGAAGTTACAGGTATCGATCTTGTGCGCGAACAATTCAGAATTGCAATGGGTGAGAGCCTTGGTTTTGATGACCCGGTTGTCCGCGGGCACTCTATTGAGTTCCGTATAAACGGCGAAGATCCTGGACGTTCATTTTTGCCAGCACCCGGTCGTATTACATCGTGGAGTATTCCAACGGGACCTGGAGTACGTGTAGATGCAGGATTCCGCAACGGAGATGTAATCGGTGGAAACTTTGATTCTCTTCTTGCAAAACTCATTGTCACCGGAGCAACGCGTAAACAAGCTATCGAACGAGCACGTCGCGCGCTAGCAGAATTCGAAGTCGGAGGATTAGCGACCGCGCTTCCTTTCCACCGTGCAATTCTGGAAGATCCTGCATATACAGAAAATTTCAAGGTATACACAAGCTATATTGAAAATGAATTCAAGAATGAAATTCCTGCATTTGAATCAACTGCAGCAGATATCCAAACCAAAGTTGCAGCAGAGAAATTAGTTGCTGAAGTAAATGGAAAGCGATTCGAAATAGTTGTACATGCGCCAGAACCTGTTGTAAAACGCCATCGTGCAAAGCAAGTCACTGGAGGCGGAGCATCTGGAACAGGACTGGCTTCTCCCATGCAAGGAACAGTGGTAAAGATTGCGGTAGAAGAAGGCCAGAGTGTTGAAGCAGGCGATCTTGTAATAGTTCTAGAAGCGATGAAGATGGAACAGCCTCTGAATGCACATAAGAGCGGTGTGATTAAAAACTTGAAGGCTGTTATAGGCGAGACAGTTGCTAGCGGAACTGTTCTCTGTGACATTATTGAGGCATGACCTCAACAGACCTTCTCTATTCCGACCCTCTCGCTGCTGCAACTAAAGCTGCTCAAGAGATAGCAGAACGCACTGGGGTCGCCTCTCACGATGTCGCACTTGTGATGGGTTCAGGTTGGGTAAGCGCTGCAGATGCACTGGGTACACCGGCATATGAATGCAATGCAGATGAATTAACAGGGTTTCTTCCACCCGCTGTCGAGGGACATTCAGGAAAAGTTCGTTCATATGAACTTGTCGAAAATGGAAAGAAAATTCGAGCACTCGTATTTCTCGGTCGCACTCATCTCTACGAGGGCAAAGGCATGGAACCCGTTGTACATGGTGTTCGCACGGCAGTTAAAGCTGGATGCAAAGTTGTCATTCTGACTAATGCCTGCGGTGGGATAAATACGAAGTACAAAGTTGGACAACCAGTTTTGATTCGCGATCACATTTCACTTACCGCCGCATCACCACTTTCAGGTGCAACATTTATCGATCTCACAGATTTGTATAGCAAGAGAATTCGCGCAATTGTTAAGAGCGAAGATTCTTCACTTGAAGAAGGCGTATATGTGCATTGGCGTGGACCTACCTATGAAACTCCTGCTGAAATCTTGATGATGCGCACCATGGGTGCGGATCTTGTCGGAATGTCTACTGTTCCTGAGGCAATTGCTGCACATGCACTTGGTGCTGAAGTTTTAGGAATCTCGTTGGTAACAAATGCCGCTGCTGGAGTTACAGGTGAAAAGTTAAATCATGAAGAGGTAATTGCTGCCGGAAAAGCTGCAGCAGATCGAATGGGCGCACTACTGAGCTCTACTATTCCTAAACTGATTTAATCTAGATAATCTTCGTACATGAATACAGCTCTGCAGAGTGAAGTTCGGGCATGGATTGCCGATGATCCAGATGCAACTACTGCAGCAAAGCTACAAGATCTACTCGATGCTGGCGATGAAACAACTTTACGTACGTACTTCAACGGCTTTCTACAATTCGGTACAGCGGGTTTACGTGGACCTATAGGTCCAGGACCATCATGCATGAATCGTGCAGTTGTTGGTCGAACAGCTGCAGGGATTGCTGCATATATGAAAGAACGTGGCATGAGCAAAGTAGTTGTTGGTCGAGATGCGCGTTACGGTTCTGAAGATTTCACTCGCGAAACAGCAGAGATTATGAGCGGTGCCGGAATGCAAGTATTTGTTCTACCAAGACCGCTCCCAACTCCAGTATTGGCTTTCGCAACTGAATATTTGAGATGCGATATTGGAATCATGGTTACTGCAAGCCACAATCCCCCACAAGATAATGGGTACAAGGTTTACATCGGTCCTACTGCTGATGGAATTAACTACGCAGCTTCTCAGATTATTAATCCAACGGATGGATTTATTGCTCAGCACATCGATGCCGTGACATCTCTTGCATCATGCCCACGTGGTGATTCCTGGACGGTTCTGGGCGAAGAAGTCATCACTGAGTATGTTCGTCGAACAGCACAATTAGCTCCGCGCCCGGGTGATATGAAAATTGTTTACACCGCAATGCACGGAGTTGGAACAGAAACTATCCAGAGAGTTTTCAATCATGCAGGCTTTGCAACACTAATTCTTGTAGATGAACAATGCGCGCCTGATCCGGATTTCCCTACTGTTGCATTTCCAAACCCAGAAGAGCCTGGTGCTATCGACTTAGCGCTTGCAAAAGCTCGGGACTTTGGCGCCGAACTCGTGATTGCAAATGATCCCGATGCAGATCGCTGCGCTGCGGCAATTAATGATCCGAAAACTGGTTGGCGCATGCTTCGTGGTGACGAACTAGGAATCATCCTTGGCGAATGGATTGCACGCACAAAGCCCACCGGAACATTTGGAAATTCAATAGTCTCTTCCTCAGCACTGCGAAAGATCAGCGCTCATTACGATGTAGATTTTAAAGAAGTGCTCACTGGATTTAAGTGGCTAGCAAAGATTGAAAATCTCGCCTTCGGGTATGAGGAAGCTATCGGTTATTCAGTTGATTCAGAGACAGTAAACGACAAAGATGGAATCTCGGCTGCACTCTTCTTAGTTCAAGTAGCCACAGATCTGAAGCGAGATGGACTCACTCTGAGCGACTTACTCGATGAAGTATGGCAACGACATGGTTTTCACGGTACTGAACAGATTTCTATTCGTGTTGCAGAGATGACTTCTATTACCCGTCTGCTCGCCGGACTTCGCACCAATCCTCCTGCAGAGATTGCTGGACGTGCAGTTGAATCCATTGATGATTTAGCGCAACCAAGAGATGGATTGCCTCCAACTGATGGGTTACGTATCTGGCTCGCAGGCGGCATTCGCATCATTGTGCGCCCATCAGGCACGGAGGCAAAGATGAAGTGCTACATAGAAGTTATTACCAAGACTTCAGAAGAAGCCCTCGAAGTACTCAATCAGCTTCGTGATCCACTTAAAAAATTCTTAGCTGGCTAAGCGCCGAAACGCTCTTTAAATTCTTCTAACATTGCAGCGGTGCCACTTGCTCCGCTTCTCTTTACACCAGCATCCATAAATGAGAGAAGCATGTCTAGCGACTTCACTCCCCCGGCACTCTTTACTTCTACCTGAGAAGAAACTGAAGCACGCATAAGGACAACATCTTCAAGAATCGCACCAGTTGGCGCGAATCCTGTTGAAGTCTTTACATAGTCAGCTCCAGCTGCTTCACAAAGCTGGCATGCTTTTACAATCTCTTCTTTGGTCAAATATGCATTTTCTAAAATAACCTTTACTTGATTGCCCGCCGCGGCATCAACTACTGCTGCAATTTCTTCGCGAACTTGGTCGTACATTCCAGACTTCATCCATCCAATGTTGATGACGACATCGATTTCAGTGGCACCATCTGCTACTACTTGCTTCGTTTCAAATACCTTTGTTGAAGTCGCAGAATTTCCATGAGGAAATCCCACAACTGTACCTACATGCACATCGCTACCACGTAGGATCTCAGCACAGAAAGCAACATCTGCGGGTTTACAGCACACGGATGCAACGTCGTACTTCAATGCAATCTGACATCCTTCACGTACTTCATCCCGCGACATATCAGGGCGCAAAAGCGCATGATCAATAGTTTTTGCAACTTGCCTCAGTGTGTACTTTGGATGTGCCACGAATTACTCCTCTGAAATCTTTGCATATTGAGGTTTAACAATATTTTCGATTATCGCCAAACGCTCTTCAAATGGAATAAATGAACTCTTGAGCGCATTGATGGTCACTCTCTGCAAGTCTTGGAATGTCCAATCGCATTGATTAACCATTTCTGTCATCTCTCGCGACATTGAAGTCGCCGACATTAAACGATTATCGGTATTGATTGTTACTCGGAAACGAAGTTTTGCAAGCTTTGCAAGTGGGTGATGTGCAAAGGAATCTGCAACACCTGTTTGAATATTTGATGATGGACACATTTCCAAAGGAACTCGACGATCGCGCACATATGCAGCAAGGCGCCCTAAGCGAGCTGGAGTATGGTTGAAATCAATGTCGTCTGTGATGCGAACGCCATGACCTAAACGTTCTGCCCCACATAACTGAATCGCTTCCCAAATTGATGGCAATCCATATGCTTCACCGGCATGAATTGTGAAGTGCGCATTCTCGCGACGTAAGAATTCAAAGGTATCAAGTTGATCGCTAGGTGGAAATCCATCTTCAGGTCCAGCGATATCGAAACCAACAACTCCTTGATCGCGATACTTCACTGCAAGTTCTGCAACTTCCTGTGATCGCTCATTCTGACGCATTCCGCAGAGCAAAGACATGACGCGTATTGAATTGCCTTCAGCTTTTGCTTCAGCTTCACCGGCACGGAAACCTTCAAGAATTGCTTCGATGGCTTGTGAAAGAGAGAGACCCTTTTCTGTAACAAGTTCTGGGGCCATACGAACTTCTGCATATACAACGCCATCGCGAGCAAGATCTACTGCGCATTCACGTGCGACTCGGACAATATCTTCTTTGCGTTGCATAACAGCAACTGTGTGAGCAAATGTTTCGAGGTATGAAACTAGTGAGCCAGAATCACATGATGCTCGAAACCATTCTGCTAATTCAGCAGCATCATATGTTGGTAACTCGTGACCAATTTCTTGAGCAATATCAATAATAGTTTGAGGGCGAAGGCCACCATCAAGGTGGTCATGCAAGAGCGCTTTAGGAAGTCGTTTTACCTGATCTGCAGTTGGCTTCTTGTTGATGTTGCTCATTAGATTATTCTCTCAAGTATTAGAGGCAAACGGTTAACCGTTCCACCTTCGATGATTGTGACAGCGCCCTGAAGGATTTCTAGAGCCCTTTCAAAACGTGCTGGTTCATCGGTATGAAGCGTCATCAGTGGAGCGCCAGCAGTGATGTGATCACCTGGTTTTGCATGTAATTCAATTCCCGCACCGGCTTGTACCTTTTCGCCTTGCTTTGACCGTCCCGCACCGAGTCGCCATGCGCTGACGCCAACTTTCATGGCATCCATCGTTGTAATGATTCCTGATTCATGCGCCGTTACTACATGAGTTTCCTTCGCTTGCGGAAGTGCTGCATCTGGATCTCCGCCTTGAGCTGAAATCATGCGGCGCCAATGATCCATGGCACTTCCATCTTTCAGCGCAGTCTCTGGATCTTTGCCAACAATTCCTGCAGCA
>WLCS01000007.1 GCA_009705185.1 Actinomycetota bacterium | reverse complement strand
TAATGACTACTTCACAAGATTGGTGGTCAGCTGATTACGGTCACTACGGACCATTTTTTATTCGTTTAGCGTGGCACAGCGCAGGCACGTATCGCACGCACGATGGCCGCGGTGGTGCCGGTGCAGGTATGCAACGTTTTGCACCACTTAATAGTTGGCCGGATAACGGCAACTTAGATAAAGCACGTCGTCTCTTGTGGCCAATAAAGCAGAAGTACGGCAAGCGTTTATCGTGGGCTGACTTAATGATTCTTGTAGGTAACTGTGCAATTGAATCAATGGGGCTGAAAACTTTTGGTTTCGGAGGTGGTCGCGAAGATGTGTGGGAACCAGATGAGACTTATTGGGGTAAAGAACAAGAATGGTTAGCTGATAACCGTTATAGCGGTGACCGTGAATTAGAAAATCCACTTGCTGCAGTTCAAATGGGATTAATTTATGTAAATCCTGAAGGTCCTAATGGAACCCCGGATCCACTTGCATCTGCACGCGATATTCGCGAAACATTTGCGCGCATGGCAATGAATGACGAAGAAACTGTTGCACTCATTGCTGGTGGTCACACATTTGGAAAAGCTCACGGTGCTGCAGATCCTGGAAAATATGTTGGTGCAGAACCAGAAGGTGCCGCAATTGAAGAGATGGGCCTCGGCTGGAAGAACACTTTCGGCAAAGGTAATGGTGCAGAAACTATTACAAGTGGTCTCGAAGGTGCTTGGACTCCAACACCAACTAAGTGGGATAACACCTACTTTAAGACTCTATTCAAATATGAATGGAAGCAGACAAAATCTCCTGCTGGTGCAACTCAGTGGATTCCAACTGATGAATCTGCAGCGAAAGCAGTTCCTGATGCACACATCAAGGGCAAAACTCATGCACCAGTTATGTTTACAACTGACTTAGCACTTCGCATGGACCCTGCATATGAAAAAATCTCACGTAGATTTGCAGCGGATCTCGATGCATTTGCAGATGCATTTGCACGTGCTTGGTTCAAACTTACTCACCGCGATATGGGCCCAGTTGCTCGCTACCTTGGTCCTCTCGTACCGAAAGAGGAATTGATTTGGCAAGATCCGCTGCCAGCTCGTTCTAAAAAAGTAATTGGTAAGACAGAGATTGAAGATTTGAAGAAGAAGATTCTTAAAAGCGATCTCACCATCGCACAACTCGTGACAACTGCTTGGGCTTCAGCATCAACTTTCCGTGGAACCGACAAGCGAGGCGGTGCCAACGGTGCACGCATTCGCCTTGAACCACAGAAAAATTGGGAAGCAAATAACCCAAAGGAGCTCAAGAAAGTTCTAGCCACTCTTGAGAAAATTCAGCTCGCATTCAATAAGAAATCTGCGAAAAAAGTTTCACTTGCAGACCTCATTGTTCTGGGTGGAACTGTTGCGGTAGAAAAAGCAGCAGCAAACGCTGGCGTGAAGACAAAAGTTCGCTTTACTCCAGGTCGCACCGATGCCACACAAGATCAAACTGATGTTGCATCGTTTGCATATCTAGAGCCAATTTCAGATGGATTCCGTAACTATCGCGGAGCATCAGATACAACTCCTGCAGAAATTGCAATTGTAGAAAAGGCAGCACTTCTCACACTGACTCCTCCAGAAATGGTTGTACTTGTTGGTGGATTGCGCGCTCTTGGTGCAAATTACAATGGCTCGAAAGATGGAGTTCTGACCAAGAAGACAGGTGAACTTACAAATGATTTCTTCAAGAATATTTTGGATATCAAGACTGAGTGGGCGCCCAAGACTGGTGATACCAACTACTTCGAAGGACGAAATCGCAAAACTGGCAAAGATCAGTGGAGTGCTACGCGAGCTGATTTGGTTTTTGGATCACATTCAGAACTTCGTGCACTTTCAGAGGTCTATGCAAGTAATGATGCGGAGAAGAAATTTATTGCTGACTTCGCTGCAGCATGGAGCAAGGTCATGGAGTTAGACCGCTTCGATATCTAAGTACGCAGCAGAGATTTACTTCAGTTGAAGCAGATCGATGAGCTTTTCTTCACTAAGAAGATTTGCTCGTCGATCTGTTTTATTTGTGGGCACGTAATGGAAGGCTGCAGAGACATTGTCTACAGAAATTCCTTGCAACTTTGCCCACGCAAGTCGATAGACGGCTAACTGCACTGCCGATGATTCACCTAAGACTTTCGAACCAGTTTTCCAATCAACTACCTCAAAACCATTCTCAGTTTTATACACGGCATCGATGCGACCTCGAACCAAGATTCCGGCGATGACTGTTTCAAATGGAACTTCAACTGCATGTGGTGAAAGCGATGCCCAATCGGATGCAAGCCACTTCTCCTTGAGTTCTTCCAGTTTTTGATCTTCTTCGAGAGGTGTCAGGAGATCGAAATCCTCGTCGTCAAATAGTGTCTTGGCATTGAAATGGTTTTCAATCCATAAGTGGAAAGCAGTGCCACGATGTGAGTATTCATCCATCGCACGTGGCATTGGGCGACGAATAGTTCGCGCAAGTTCCGACGGGTCTTCATGAAGGGCTACAAGTGTTGACGTTGACAATCTCGGTGGCAGTGCAACATCAAGTGCGCCCGCTTTATACTCATTAAATTCGGCGATGATTGCGCGTGCATCTTCAAGGTATTCGCGGAGTTCATCTGTTGCAGCTGTATCAAGGCTCAATGGTGCAGATGACTCAACAAGTTCAACTGTACGGTTGAAATCTACACGACGATCAGCAAGTGGATCACGGGGCCATTGCGCAGTAATTTCAATATCTTTAGCAGGGTTTCGATCCGTACTTGCCGGAGCGGTAGGTGCGGCCAGAACGGTACCCACTGCGCTAGCAACGCTGACAACTTTTTCATACAAAACCGATGGTGAAACAGGCTTTGCTCCATCGCGCCAGAATGAGGTTGAGCAGAAGAGATGTGTGCGTGCACGGGTCATGGCTACATAACCAAGACGAATCTCCTCACGCATTTTAAAATCTACACATTCGTCAGCAAAAGCATCAATCGCTTTCTTTGCTTGCGCATTGGTAGTTGCCGCGTTCCAAGAGAACTTTGGCAATATCGAACTATCGCCACGCAACGAAAATGGAATATGGCGTTCATTTGTAATCCAGTTATCTGGATCTGAAGAATTAGCACCAGGGAATGTTCCTTCGGCAAGACCAGGAACTGCAACTACATCCCACTCTGCGCCTTTCGCCATATGAATGGTGAGGATTTGAACAACGGTTGCATCAATCTCTGGCGCCCCTGCTTTTAATCCACCTTCTTCTTCACTTGCAACATCAAGCCACTGCAAAAATGCCGAAAGAGATCCGCCATTACGAGCAAACTTTGCTGCCTCATCCATAAATCTATCGAGGTGTCGGCGACCGTGTGTGCCTCCATCGCGAAGCATTACTTCTGTTTCAAGGTTGAGATAACGCTCGATATCAACAATGACATCAGTAATCGGTGCTGATGCGCGAGAACGTAGTCGTCGTAAATCTGATGCAAAAGAAGTCAGGCGTTGATATCCGGCAGGGCTAAATTTTGAGGCATCGCATTTTTCGATTTCATCAAGTGCGTCAATCACGCTTCCAATAAATTGATCATCCGCTTCTGCTGACTGCGGATTACCTGCCACAATATTTTTAACGATACTGCGGCTATCGGCTGAAAGGGATTCAGATCGTGATCTCGCAAAGCGACCCAGAGCTGCGATATCGCGCGGGCCTAAGTTAATGCGCGGTCCAGTCAGGTGACGCATCAGCGATGCACCTGCATCGGGATTATTAATAACCTTAAGCATTGCAACCACATCAGCGATCTCAGGAACATGGACAAGACCGCCTAAACCAAGGACTTCAGAAGGAATTCCTGCTTTGGCTAACGCTTCTTGGATAAGGGCAATCTGTGCACGTTTGCGAACCAATACTGCAAATGTCTTAGGAACTTTTGCGCCCGCTTTCGTGCGCTCTGGGTTATTCCAATGAGGAGCGAAATATTCAGCGATTGCAGTGGCTTCAGCTTCAAGATTTTCAAATACACCGCAGGTGAGATCGCCTTTACCTGCACCTTTGCGTGGCTTCAGCGCTGCAACTGTAATGCCTTCATCTTTACGCACATCGGCAGAAATCTCATTTGCTAAAGTAAGAATTGTTTCGTCATTTCGATACGTTGTAAGAAGTTCGTACACGTTCTTTCCTGTAGAGCCTTCTCGCTTTGGGAAGTGTGCATTGAATGCACTGATTGTGCCTGAAGATGCACCGCGCCATGTATAAATCGATTGGCAAGGATCACCTACTGCTGTGACGGGATGGCCGTCTCCAAAAAGAGCTGACAATAATCGAACTTGGGATTGTGAAGTGTCTTGGTATTCATCGAGCAGAACAATCGGATACTTAGCGCGTTCTAGCACTCCTACATCCGGGAAGTTCACAGAAATATCTGCCGCGAGAGCTATTTGATCATCAAATGAAAGTTCGCCAGATTGTCTACGCGCTTCAAGGAATGCGTTCATCATCGGCAACATTGCAATGCGCTGGTTGAGAACTTTTGCGACTTTGCGAACCTCTTCATTGGTTGCACCAGTCATCTGTGAGAGCTCTTGCAAGACTTTTTCATCAGCGGTTCGAATCTGATCGATGCTCACGCGATGTTCTAAAACCATCGATGTCAGTCCTAATAAATCCTTTACAACTGTGCTTGCGGCATCACTTGTTGCAAAAATCCCGTCATCCCATTCGCGGACCAACTTATTTGCTGACATCCAGAGCGCTGCTTCACCGAGTGGCTGAACATCTGCATCGATGCCATAGCGAATAGCGTGTTCGCTTAATAAACGACCTGCATATGAGTGATAAGTAGTAACTGCTGTATCAAGACTTGTAAATGTGCGTGGAATTCCGGCCTTGTCTTGTGCTTGCTGAAACTGGCGTAAACGCTTACGAATTCGAGTATTGAGTTCGCCTGCTGCTTTGCGCGTAAATGTCAGACCAAGAATTTGATCTGGGCGAGCAATCTCGTTTGCAACAAGATAGACAACGCGCGCAGCCATTGTTTCAGTCTTGCCTGAACCTGCTCCTGCAATGACAACTGCGGGCTCGAGCGGATTATCGTAAATAGAAATAATTGGACGTTGCTCATCTGATGGAAGATGGAATGTCGGATCAATCGAAATAATCATCTGCGCAACTTGGTCGGGTGAATACTTTTCTACAATCTCACTCATTGGTGAACCGCCTTACCTTCTAGGTATAGCGGACAAGATGGCTTTACTTTGCACTGCTTGCACATATCGTTCTTGCGAGCAGTAAATGTTGCAGCTCCCATTCCGACGGCTATTTCTTCAAGAATTTTTCTTGTGGCTTCGACATCGGCCAGAGGATCTTGTTCGCGCGTGCTGTAACTCTTATTTTTACTTGCAAGATAAACAAGTTGGGCGCCAGTGACATCGGTGGAGTTGAGTTTCTCTTGGAATCCATCAAGGATGACACCGAGTTGGTAACACGCGAGCTGCAAATTGCTTTGCGCGTCATCGCCCGAAATTTCTTTCTTCCCAGTTTTAAAGTCGATGATGTAATGCTTGCCGTCTTTATCTACTTCGATTCGATCTACATTTCCACGAATGAGCGCGCGGCCCACAGTAATTTCAAAACTCTTTTCAACACCAGCAACTGTGCGATTGTTATCTGAAAGTGATTTCGAATGGAATATTGAAAATCGCTCTAACATTTTCTTTGCACGAGTAAGTGCTGCTTGGCTAATCCAGCCTTGGCTGTCATCAATCAGTGGCCACGAATCAACTAGCTTGGTATGTAATTGTTCGTCAGTAATTCCTGGTTCTTCTACTTTAAGACGAGCGAATTCGTGAATAACTGAACCCAATAATTGTGCAGTGGAATCTCCGTCAGTGCCTCCGCTTTTTTCCAGGAACCATTTAAGGCCGCACTCAGTGAAGTTTTCAGCACCCGATGGCGACACCGGAACTAGTGAGCCTTCATCAATGACAGGTAAATCAGTGGTCAGAGAGGCAGATCCAAGCCATTGCGATGGTTGAGCAAGATGAATGCCTTGTGAAGCTAACGTTTTCAATAGCCCTGCAGCGTCTTTACTACCGGTGAGATTTACTTCGCGTCGAAGCGTTGCAACAAGCGCTGATGCGGTGAGAGGTCGTGGAACTTCAACGTCGGATTCTGACGTTCCTAAAGATTGCGCAAGATCTTCAAAGAATATTGATGGTGTTTCATCTTCGCGAGAGATTGCAGTGACAAGAAGTGATTGGCGCGCCCGAGAAGTTGCAACATGGAATAGACGAGCCTCATCTTCTGCAAGTGAAGAAGCTGCAATCATGTCGAGTGCCACTTGTGCAAGGTCATCACCGTGTCGAACGCGTTCGACCAATCTTTCAGCGCCTAGCAATGAACTGCGTTGTTTGAGATTTGGCCAAGAGCCTTCTTGTACGCCGGCAACTGCTACGTATTGCCATTGGCGACCTTTAGCTGAATGCACAGTGAGGATTTCAACAACATCGGGGCGAACTCCACGTGCAGTAATGAGATCCGAGACGATGGTTTCTTTTTGAATTTCAGTAAGAAATGAATCTGGTTTGCTTCCTGGAAAGCGTTCTATATGACGGGCAGCCGAATCAAAGAGTTGAATCATTGCATCGAGATCACGGTCTGCTGATGCTCCTCGAGCACCTCCACGTAGTGCTGCAGCACGCCATGAATCGGATAATTTTTCATTATCGCTATTGACCGCGTTATTCCATATAGCCCAGAGCAAATCGTGAATCGTTGCGCTCTTTTTAGCAATTGATTTCTTTGCAGCAGCCAGAAGTGTGTGGATGCGAAGTAATTCAGCTGAATCTTCAATGGCAATATCTCCGGTAAGAATTGCATCTAAAATAAGTTGCGTGCCAGATCTTTTATCACTTGCCTCATCGCGTGCTGCCAACAGCGCTGCACGTGTTCGCCGAAGTGAGACTGAGGTTGCTCCCCCGAATTCTGATGTCAGAAGTTTCTCTGCAGTATCTAGGTTTAAAGGTTGAGTACCTGTAGCAACGCGGGCAAGTAATAAGAATGGCGCTATTGCTGCGTTATTGGCTAGGGCTTCAACATCTCCTGCGGTGGGAATTGAAACTTGTGAGAATGCACGTCGAATCGCTGTTGCACACTGTCCGTGTGAACGCACAATGACAGCCATCTCTGAGTACGGAATACCTTGCATCAAATGTGCTCGCTTGAACTGATAAGCGATGTATTGAGCTTCTTCGGATTCAGAGGATAAACGTGCAGTCTGCGCAGTTGGTTTTCCGCGAAAAATTTCTGTGAGTTCAATATTTTTCGCACCGGATGCAATGTAAGAATCGAGAACTGCAGCAACACCTTCGGGATCTGCTCCACGGAATCTGCCGACCGCACTTGCAGCATCGGCAACGATGATCACATCAGTGCCAGCAAGAAGTGAGAGAAGCGTGCGTTGGGCTGGATCACTCTCTTGAAATTCATCAACAATAATGGTCGTAAATCTCTTACGAAGATCTTCGAGAAGCTCGTTGTGAGAACTTAGGTAGTTAATGGCAGAGTTGATAATTTCTGAAGGATCGATACGAACTTTCGAATCTCCAGCGGAAATTTCTTGTAGCGTCATCGAACCTAAATATCTCTTCCAGAAATCTGCAGCACCTGGCCAATATTTTTCGCCAAGTTGATGACCGCGTATTGCTAATTCATCGGGAGTTATTCCGCGTTCATTGGCGCGCATAATGAGGTCGCGAAGTTCGCGAACAAAACCTTGCGTCTGAAGCGGTTCGCCAAGTGATTGCGGGCCGCGATGTAAATCGGTATGCCAAGCTTGATAGCCATCTTCAATATCGCCTTTGAGTAAATCGGAGATGTACGTTTCTTGTTCGGCGCCCGACAGCAAAACTAAATCGCGGAAATCAGTTGATGTCCGCATTTTTAAAATTGAGTACGCCAGAGAGTGAAAAGTTCGCGCAAGTGGTTCGAAAGCAGTTTGTTCGGAGCGAGTAACAATTGCATCGCGAAGTTCGGATGCTCGGTCGCGGCCGTATGTCAGAATCAGTATTGAATCTGGTTTCTGTCCAACAGAAATGCGCGAAAGTGCTGCTTCAATGAGTACTGACGTTTTTCCGGTGCCAGTTGCGCCGGTGATAATGAGTGGCGATCCACGATGTTCTACACATGCCCGCTGCTGATCGCTGAGAGAAAGAGAGAACCCCTCAACATCTTTTCGCACGAGGCGAAGAGGCGCTGAAGGGTTCTTACTCACAGTTCGTATTCAACCGTAAGGCCCTGACAAGTCGGGGTAATTAGCTCTGATTGTTCTTCTTTGCTCGAGAAGTAGCGCGTGCGCGCTCTGCGCCATCGAGTGTGACCTTACGGATTCGAACAACCGCAGGTGTTACTTCAACGCATTCATCTTCGCGACAGAATTCGAGAGCACCTTCCATGTTGAGCTTTTTAGGTGGAATCAACTTTTCAGAATCATCTGTACCTGAAGCACGCATATTGGTGAGCTTCTTTTCACGAACGCAGTTAACGTCCATATCTTCAGAACGTGAATTCTCTCCGATAACCATTCCTTCATACACTTCATCACCAGGTTCAACGAAGATAGAACCTCGTTCTTGAATTCCAGCAAGTGCATAAGAAGTCACCGCGCCAATTCGATCTGAAACAAGTGATCCTGTTCCGCGTGTGCGAAGTTCACCAAACCATGGTTCGTAAGAATCAAAGACGTGGTGTAGCAAACCTGTTCCGCGAGTTTCAGTAAGGAACTCGGTACGGAAACCAATAAGTCCGCGAGATGGAACTTTGTAATCAAGGCGGATCCAACCGGTTCCGTGATTAACCATTTGCTCCATGCGACCCTTACGTAGCGCCATCAGCTGTGTAAGTACACCTAAGTATTCTTCAGGTGCATCAATAGATAAGCGCTCCATTGGTTCATGAAGTTTTCCATCAATCATCTTTGTCACTACTTGTGGCTTACCCACTGTGAGTTCGAAACTTTCGCGCTTCATGATTTCAACAAGAACAGCGAGCTGAAGTTCTCCACGACCTTGAACTTCCCATGTATCTGGACGTTCAGTATTGAGTACGCGAAGTGAAACGTTACCGACAAGCTCTTTATCAAGACGATCTTTTACTTGGCGCGCAGTAAGCATTTTGCCGCTCTTGCCCGCAAGTGGAGATGTGTTAATACCAATTGTCATCGAAATTGATGGTTCATCAACTGTAATAAGTGGCAATTGATGCGGGCTCTCAAGATCTGCAAGAGTCTCGCCCAAAGTAATTGTTTCGATACCAGCAACAGCGATGATGTCACCAGGACCAGCTTCAAGTGCTGGAACGCGTTCAAGTGCCTCTGTAACAAGAAGTTCAGAGATCTTTACGCGTTCAGTTGTTCCATCAGTCTTCATCCATGTAACTGTTTGGCCTTTTTTAATCACGCCTTCGTGAACGCGGCAGAGTGCCAAACGTCCAAGGAATGGTGATGAGTCAAGGTTTGTCACGTGTGCTTGAAGTGGTGCACCTTCGTGATAAACAGGTGCTGGAATTGCAGAGAAGATTGTGTCAAAGAGAACATCGAGATTCTCTTCTTCTGGCATTCCACCATCTGCAGGACGTGTCAGAGATGCACGACCAGCTTTTGCTGATGCATACACAACTGGGAAATCAATTTGATCTTCATTTGCATCAAGATCAAGGAAGAGTTCGTAAGCCTCGTCTACAACTTCTGCAATACGAGCATCAGAGCGGTCTACCTTGTTGATAAGCAAAATAACTGGAAGATTCTTTTGAAGAGCTTTACGCAATACGAAACGCGTCTGCGGAAGCGGACCTTCTGAAGCGTCAACGAGAAGAATTACTCCGTCAACCATTTCGAGTCCACGTTCAACTTCACCACCGAAATCTGCGTGGCCTGGTGTATCAATAATGTTAATAATTGTGTCACCGCGCTTTACCGCAGTGTTCTTTGCAAGAATCGTAATTCCCTTTTCGCGTTCAAGATCCATTGAATCCATCATGCGGTCTTGACCTTCTTCTTGCTTTTTATGTGCAGCAAATGCACCGGACTGCCACAACATCGCGTCAACGAGTGTTGTTTTACCGTGGTCAACGTGCGCGATGATCGCTACGTTACGAAGGTTGTCGCGAGTCTTCCGTGGAAGATCCTTAAGGTGAGCTTGATTTAATCGTGCTCTGGCTGTGTTCTGCGGTTGATTGTTAGACATTGAATCTGAACTCCACTACGTCTCCGTCTTGCATGATGTATTCCTTGCCTTCCATACGAACTTTGCCCTTAGCTTTCGCTTCAGTCATTGAGCCCGCTTCTACCAAGTCGGCAAAAGAAACGATTTCAGCTTTAATGAAACCTTTTTGGAAATCTGTGTGAATGACGCCAGCTGCCATCGGTGCTGTATCGCCTTTATGAATAGTCCACGCGCGTGCTTCTTTTGGACCTGCAGTTAAATATGTTTGTAAACCAAGAGTGTCAAAACCGACGCGTGCCAATGTTGCAAGTCCGGGTTCAGTCAAACCAATTGCTTGCAAAAGTTCGAGTGCATCTTCATCAGAAAGTTCAGCAAGTTCGGCCTCTGTTTTTGCATCGAGGAAAATTGCTTCTGCCGGTGCAACCAGAGCTGATAATTTCTTTCGTAGATCAGCATCTGCAAGTTCTGCGGCATCAACATTAAAAACATATAAAAATGGTTTTGCAGTAAGCAAATGAAGTTCGTGTAAGAGTTCTCGATCAATTTTTGATTGCGAAAGTGGCTTACCTGATTGCAGCCAATCGTTAGCCTCTTTTACTGCCGCAAGAACTGGCGCCTTCTCTTTTGAAACGCGCGCCTCTTTTTCTAGACGTGGAATAGCTTTTTCAATTGTCTGCAAATCTGCGAGCGCGAGTTCAGTATTAATCGTTTCGATATCACTTGAAGGATCGATGCGACCATCAACGTGCACCACATCGCCATCAGTAAAGACTCGAATTACCTGACAGATTGCATCGGTCTCACGAATATTTGCAAGGAACTTATTTCCAAGTCCGGCACCTTCGGAAGCGCCCTTTACGATTCCAGCAATATCTACAAATGAGAGGGCTGCAGGCAGCAACTTCTCAGATCCAAAGATGGCCGCGAGCTTGGCCAAACGCTCGTCAGGTACGCCCACGACGCCGACATTGGGCTCGATGGTGGCGAAGGGATAGTTAGCCGCTAAGACATTGTTCTTAGTAAGAGCATTAAAAAGGGTCGACTTTCCAACATTCGGGAGTCCGACGATTCCAATTGAGAGGCTCATAAGTAGGACAGCCTACGCGTGATTGTCACCCCTTCCTGCCACGATTGCCCCATGTCCAGCGCACTCGTGACCTTAATAACTCTGATTATTGGCCTTTTTATTGGCCTCGCCCTCGGTATGTGGATTGCCAGAATTAAATCTGCATCAATTGGTGGTGATTCATCACGAATTTCGCAAGAGCTCAACGATGTAAAAGTCTTACTCAAAGCTTCTGAAGATCGTTTAAAAATGGCAGAAGCGAAAAATGAGAACGAAACAAAAATTGCAACTCAGATGGAAGAGATGAAAACAACTGTAGAACGTATGCGCGCGCAGGCACAAGATGCTGCAGAGAAGCGAGTCGCATCTGAAACTCAATTAATTGGCACCATCGATGAGATGCGTAAAGCATCTACAACTTTCTTTGATGAAACTAAGAAAATTGCAGGTGCGCTTTCTAACTCTCAAACTCGCGGAAAGTTTGGCGAAGCCCAACTCGAACTTTTGCTCGAGCAAGCTGGTCTGCGCGAAGATCACGAATACGTTGCACAACGTTCTACAACCGATGCAGATTCATCAGGTATTCCAGATATCACAGTTGCGATGCCTGGCGGCTCAAAGTTATTTATCGATTCGAAATTTCCTTTCGATCGCTTCCTTGAAGCGTTTGGCACCGATAATCAAGCTGAACGCGATGAGCTGCTTGTGCAACACACAAAAGATTTGCTCAAGCATGTCGATTCACTTTCAAAGCGCGGCTATCACAAGTCTCAGAACTCTCCTGATTTTGTAGTGTTATTCCTTCCTTTTGAAACACTTCTGGCCGAGTCACTACGTCTTGATCCGCTCTTGCTCGAGAAAGCTTTTAAGGTCGGCGTCACACTTGCAACACCGACATCCATGATGGCGTTACTGCGCACCGTGGGCCATATCTTTACTCGCAATAAACTTGCAGAGAATGCAGATGACATCACCAAAGTTGCTGCTACATTTCTTAAGAACATTACCCTGCTGCACTCCAAGATTGTGGCTGTCGGAAAAGCAATTAACTCAACTTCAAAAGCATATGAAGACCTCATCCCTACAGCAGAGAAAACTGTTCTTGCACCTGCTCGCCGAATCAATAAACTTGGGGTTGCAGGCGATAAAGATAAGCTCGCAATCGAGTATCCAGAATCACCGGCTAAGGTTCGCGAACTTCAGAACGCTGAACTCGATGGACCAGATGATTTCATTGATGTAGAAGTAGTAGAGGAATAACAATGAGCACAGCAACAAGTACGAAGCCATTTATCCAAGGCCCTGGCCTGAAGAAGCAAGGAATTGTTTTCTTGCAATCACTCTTCATCTTTATCTTCGCATCCCTTGAAATCTGGATTCGCTCCGGTGCCGGAATCGTTTCGGGATTGATCATTGCCCTTGTGACATATGGTGGGGTCAATTACGGTCGTGCAGGTACTCGATATGTTGCAGCTGTTACTCCGCCGCTTGCCTATGCTGCGACAACACTTTTTATGACAATTCTTAGCGATGGATTACGTATCACTCGCGTAGGTGTCGATTTTGTCGCATCCCTTGCAAGCGTTGCACCATTTTTACTAGTCAGCGCGCTCTATGCCTGGTTTATGTTTCTCAATGAAAAAGCGAAGAGCCGTCCATCAAAGCGAGTATCAGCAAACTAAGCTTGCTTTAAATCTTTACGAAGTTCCTTAGGCAGAGCAAAGAGAAGAGTCTCCTCAGTTGCTTTCACTTCTTGAACGTCGTTATACCCATGCATATCTAAGAATTTAAGTAGATCTGTCACAAGAATTTCAGGCACAGATGCACCGCTTGTCACGCCGATGGTTTCTGCTTTATCTAGCCACTCTTCTTTGACCTCAGCTGCATAGTCAACGAGATATGCAGCTTTAGCACCGTATTCGAGTGCAACTTCAACGAGTCGAACTGAATTTGAAGAGTTAGTTGAACCCACAACAATTACCAAATCAGCTTGAGGTGCAATCGCCTTAATAGCTTCTTGGCGGTTCTGTGTTGCATAACAAATATCGTCAGAGGGCGGGTTGGCAATCTCTGGGAAACGATCTTTGAGAATTGCAACTGATTGCATGGTTTCATCTACAGAAAGAGTTGTCTGAGTAAGCCAGACCAGTTTTTTACCTGGGGTTGGAACAACGTTGCGGGCTTCATCAAGTCCATCAACTACACGAACTTTTCCTGGAGCTTCTCCTGCTGTTCCTTCAACTTCTTCGTGCCCGTTGTGGCCGATAAGAAGAATTTCAGTTTCATCATCTGCAAATCGCTTTACCTCGTTATGCACTTTCGTCACCAACGGACAGGTTGCATCGATAGTTTTTAAGTTTCGTGAAGCGGCTTCTGCATGCACAGCAGGTGAAACACCGTGTGCAGAAAAGACAACTGTGGCACCTTCTGGAACTTCGTCAGTCTCGTTGACGAAAATTACGCCGCGCTGTTCTAACGTTGAAACTACATGCTTGTTGTGGACAATTTCCTTACGCACATAAATTGGCGCACCATAAAGTTCCAGAGATTTTTCAACGGCAATCACTGCTCGGTCTACACCGGCGCAATATCCGCGTGGCGCGGCTAAGAGAACTCTCTTGCTCATGAGCAGCAGTCTAATAGGCTCATCCCATGTTCGAAACTTCAAGTGAATCCCCTGCGCCAGTGCGCGTGGTCTCTGAAGCAATCAAAGAGTATGTAGATCGCCTTGGCCCAATTTGGATTGAAGGCGAAATCTCTGAACTCAACGAACGCAGTGGCGGGATGGCATTTATGCGTCTTCGCGATACCAGTGCAGATATGAGCATCTCTGTGATGTGTTACAAAAATGTTCTAGCAAGTGTGCAGCCGCTACCTGCAAATGCACGGGTTGTCATTTATGCCAAGCCATCATGGTTTACAAAAAATGGGTCGCTCACGATGTCTGCAAAAGAAATCAGACAAGTTGGCGTCGGTGAACTTCTTGCACGTTTAGAAGCTCTCAAAGAAAAGTTGGCAGCTGAGGGATTATTTAGCGCCAGCCGAAAAATTGCACTGCCTCGCTTGCCACGAAAAGTTGGGCTTATCTGTGGTCGTAACACTGATGCCATGAAAGATGTGGTTGAAAATGCGCGTAGACGTTGGCCTGCAGTGGAATTTGAAATTCGTGAAGTCGCAGTTCAAGGAGCAGCAGCAGTTGTAGAAGTTTCCGCAGCGCTCTCTGAATTAGAGGCAAATGCAGATGTGGATGTCATCATCATTACTCGCGGTGGTGGATCATTTGAAGATCTCTTGCCATTTAGTGATGAGTCGTTGGTTCGACTAGCAGCTGACTGCAGAACTCCAATTGTGAGCGCAATCGGGCACGAAAAGGATGCACCTTTATTGGATTACGTCGCAGATTACAGAGCTTCAACTCCAACAGATGCTGCAAAGCGCGTGGTTCCAGATATCGCACAAGAGATAAGCGACATTGAAAAAATCAGAGACCGCATGTTCCGTCGCCTGGCATCAACTATTGATTTTGAAT
The DNA here is from genome assembly GCA_009705185.1 of Actinomycetota bacterium. Lineage (GTDB taxonomy): Bacteria > Actinomycetota > Actinomycetes > Nanopelagicales > Nanopelagicaceae > Planktophila. The sequence goes on along the minus strand of WLCS01000007.1, from coordinate 980 downwards.
TGAACCAGATTGCCCAATTGCGAAATCGCCCGGTGATGAAAGATCCATCGGTAATGGTGACATCGCGTCGAGACGAAATTAAGTCATGGAGAGATCGTTCCATTCGCAGCTTTGCATCGATTCTTGAAATTGAAAAGAAAGAACTGAAAGGTGTGCGGGCACACCTTCGCTCACTATCTCCTCAGTCGACCATGGACCGAGGCTATGCAGTGGTGCAATTAGAAGATGGTGACATTGTGCGCGATGCAGCCAAGGTGAAGAGCGGCACACGTTTGCGCATCCGCGTGGCAAAGGGCGAGACCAGCGCCACAGTTAATTGAGAGTAGATTGTGCACATGGCCGCTAAAGATGCAAAGCCCAGCTACGAAGAAGCTCGCGATGAACTGGCAGAGATTGTCGAATCACTTGAAGATGGCAGTGCAACTCTCGAAGATTCACTCAAATTATGGGAACGCGGCGAAGAGCTAGCAAAGATTTGTCAGGAATGGCTCGATGGAGCGAAGAAGAAATTAGATTCTGCCAAGACTGCATCTCCAAAATCAGGAGATGAATAATGTCTCCAACTTTTTCGTACTCAGATTTACTTCCGCTCGGACCAGATACAACTCAGTATCGCCTTATTAGCAAAGAGGGCGTCAGCGTCGTAAAGCTGGGCGATAAAGAATTCTTACAAGTTTCTGCAGAAGCACTCACTTTGTTAACTGAAACTGCGATTCATGACATATCCCATTACCTACGTACTGAACACCTTGAGCAACTAGCAAAGATTCTCAAGGACCCTGAAGCATCAGCAAATGATCGATTCGTTGCGCTGGATCTTCTAAAGAACGCCAACATTGCAGCGGGTGGAATTCTTCCGATGTGCCAAGACACAGGCACAGCCTTGATTATGGGCAAGAAAGGCCAATACGTTTTAACATCATCAAAAGATGAAGTCGCTCTTTCGCAAGGCGTATACGACGCATATACCAAGTTAAATC
>WLCS01000069.1 GCA_009705185.1 Actinomycetota bacterium | reverse complement strand
GGCACCTTGAACGCGGACTTCGTAGTTTGCCGATGGTGGAGAGAGCATGAGCAAAGCAGAAAAGATTGAAGTTCCTGCGCACATAGCCATCGTGATGGATGGAAATGGGCGTTGGGCGAAAGAACGCGGTCTTGCCCGCACAGCAGGACATGAAGCTGGCGAAAAAGTTCTCTTTGATTTAGTTGAAGCAGCAATTGGTTTTGGTGTTAAAGAATTAAGCGCATATGCATTCTCAACAGAAAATTGGAAACGTACTCCTGAAGAAGTGAAATTTCTTATGGGTTACAGCCGCGATGTATTAAGAAATCGCAGAGATCGACTCAATGAGATGGGCGTTAAAGTGCAATGGATTGGCCGTCCGCAAAGGCTCTGGAAAAGCGTGATTGAAGAGCTTGAAGAGGCTGAAGAGTTAACGAAGAAAAATAAGGTTTTGACCTTAAACATGTGTGTTAATTACGGTGGTCGCGCTGAACTTGTTGATGCAGCAACAGAACTTGCCCGCGATGTGAAACGTGGAAAATTAAAGCCAAATTCAATTACAGAAAAAACTATCGAGAAATACCTTTATTCACCAAAGATGCGCGATGTCGATATGTTCCTGCGGTCATCTGGCGAGCAACGCACAAGTAATTTCTTGCCTTGGCAATCGACGTATGCAGAGTTCGTCTTTATGGATGTGCTCTGGCCAGACATGACGCCAGCACTGTTGTGGAAAGCTATCGAAGAATATTCGTGCAGAGACAGAAGGTTTGGGAAAGCGTAGTTTTTACAGGGAAGCTACAACGCCCCACATAATTAGAACTCCGCAGATAGTTGCAAAAAATGTCCAACGTGATGAATGGCGAGAATGCGCTTCAGGCAAGATATGTGAAGTCGCAAGGTAGATAACGAAACCTGTAAAGAGAGCTAAGTACAAAGCAAGAAGAGAATCATTAAGTACAAGATAAGTTCCAAGACTTGCTCCACCAATGCGAGCTACCGCATCGATTGCCAGAAGACGCACACTCTTCTTAGTCCAATTTCCACTCTTTACAATAAGTGAAACTGTGTTGAGGCCATCGCTAAATGCGTGAACAAGCACCGCAAGAAATACTGCGTAGCCAAGTGAGTTACTCACTTTGAATGCGACACCTAAACCAACGCCATCAAGGAATACATGGCCACCCATAGCAACTGCGCCCAATGTGCCAGCGATGTTGTGATGTTCGTGATCGTGGCCGTAATCGGATTCGGCAGGCTCGTGCCCACCAAATATTCCTTCAATAATATGTAGTGATAAGAACCCAACAAGAATTGCCAACGAAACAGTTCGAATGCCACCGATTGATGCGGTATTCATTTCAAAGACTTCAGGTAACAAATCAAATCCAACTAAGCCGAGCAACAACCCTGCAGAAAGTCCCAGTATGAGATGGAATCTGTCAGAAGATTTGAGAGCGACGTATCCGCCAAAGGTGGTGGCAAGCACTGTGATTGCCGCAAAGACGATGGCGATGTTCATAGGAGCAAGGATACCGGCATTACTCTTGGCTCATGATCGCTATTGCTCGCTTCGAAGTTCCTTTATCTGAGAGCGCAGATTTCGAAAAAGATATAAAAACTGCCTACGAAGCCCTTGCATCCTGCGTTGGATTTATCGATGGTGAGTATGGTCAAAATTTAGATGATACAAATTTGTGGGCACTCGTCACTCGTTGGGAAAATGTCGGTTCATATCGCAGAGCCTTAAGTGCGATGCGTACGAAATTAGAAGCTATTCCGCTACTCGCACGCGCAATTGATGAACCAGGGGCTTACGAGATAAACTAAGCGCACGATTGCAACGACCGTTGCTTTTCGCCGACAGCCAGCCGGACTAGCTCAATTTCACCGGCTAAGTAAATTAGCCGGATGAGGATTTTAAGATGGCCGTAGACCGTTTAGAAAATATTGTTTCACTCTCGAAGCGACGTGGATTTGTATTCCCGTCATCTGAAATTTATGGCGGCCTTCGCGCCTCATGGGATTATGGTCCCCTCGGAGTTGAAGTCAAAAACAATGTAAAGCGCCAATGGTGGAAGTCCATGGTGATGGGCCGTGAAGATGTAGTCGGTCTCGATTCATCTGTCATTCTTGCGCGCGAAGTGTGGGAAGCATCAGGTCACGTTGCAACATTTAGTGATCCGCTTACAGAGTGCACTGCATGTCATAAGCGTTATCGCGCAGATCATCTTGAAGAGCAGTACGAAGCAAAGCATAAGAAGAAGCTTGATTCACTTGCTGATATGAACTGCCCTGCATGCGGAAACAAAGGTCAATTCACAACACCAAAGCAATTCTCTGGACTGCTTAAAACATTCCTTGGACCAGTTGAAGATGAATCAGGTCTTGCTTATCTGCGCCCTGAAACTGCGCAAGGAATTTTTATTAACTTTGATCAAGTAATGACTACTTCACGTAAGAAGCCACCATTTGGTATTGGCCAGATTGGTAAGTCTTTCCGTAATGAAATTACTCCTGGAAACTTCATCTTCCGTACTCGTGAATTTGAGCAGATGGAGATGGAATTTTTCGTTGTTCCAGGAACAGATGAAGAGTGGCATAAGTATTGGATTGAAACTCGCCTCAATTGGTATAAAGATCTTGGAATCAATCCAGAGCGTCTTCGCCTTTTCGAGCATCCAAAAGAGAAGCTCTCGCATTATTCAAAGGGCACAACAGATATCGAGTACAAATTCGAATTCAACGGCACCGAGTGGGGCGAGCTCGAAGGAATTGCTAACCGCACCGACTTCGATCTTAAGGCGCACTCTGCAGCATCTGGAAAAGATCTCTCATACTTTGATCAAGAGAAGAATGAAAGATGGACTCCTTTTGTTATCGAACCTGCAGCTGGTGTAGATCGCTGTGCGCTGACATTCATGATGGATGCATACACAGAAGATGAAGCACCTAATGCAAAGGGCGAGATGGAAAAGCGTGCTGTGATGAAGTTTGATCACCGCATTGCACCTGTAAAGGCTGCCGTGCTTCCACTTTCACGTAATGCTGATCTATCACCTAAAGCACGCGATTTAGCTGCGCAGCTTCGTAAGAATTGGAATATTGATTTTGATGATTCGGGTGCAATCGGCCGTCGCTATCGCCGCCAAGATGAAATTGGAACTCCGTACTGCATCACTATTGACTTCGAATCACTTGAAGACCATGCAGTAACAATTCGCGATCGCGACACAATGGCGCAAGAGCGCATTGCGATTGACCAAGTAGAAGCATGGCTAGCGCCACGACTACTCGGCTGCTAGATCCACTTCAACTCCCGCTCAAAGATGGAGTCCACTTAGTTGATCCGCCGGTTGTTCTTGCCCCCATGGCAGGAATTACCAACGCTCCATTTCGCATGCTCTGTCGTGAACAAGGCGCAGGATTATTTGTCTCCGAAATGGTTACTGCGCGCGCGTTACTAGAAAGAATTCCTGAAACGCTTCGCATGATTGAACCGGGTGCGGGCGAATGGCCGCGTTCGGTGCAGTTATATAGCGTTGACCCGCACCACATGGGCGAAGCCGTAAAGATGATTGGTCGTGAAAATTTAGCTGACCATATTGATATGAATTTCGGATGCCCAGTACCAAAAGTTACTCGCAAAGGTGGGGGAGCAGCTCTTCCTTATAAAAGAAATCTTTTTCGCGAAATTGTTAAAGCAGCTGTAGAAAATGCAAAACCATTTGGAATTCCAGTTACCGTCAAAATGCGGATCGGTATTGATACAGACCACCATACATATTTAGAAGCAGCAAAATCTGCTGCAGACCTTGGGGTTGCGTGGGTTGCACTTCATGCACGTACAGCGCAACAGATGTACGAAGGAAAAGCTGATTGGTCTGCAATCGCAAATCTCGTCGAGCATTTAAAACCAACTGGTGTACCCGTTCTTGGAAATGGGGACATTTGGTCTGGCGCAGATGGTGTTGAAATGGTTCGCCAAACAGGTTGCGCAGGTGTTGTTGTTGGCCGTGGATGTCTTGGGCGCCCGTGGTTATTCGCAGATTTAGTAGATGCATTTAACGGTGGAAATAATCGAGTATTGCCTTCTTTGCACCAGGTGCGAGAAGTGATGTATCGCCACGGTGAACTCATTGTCGATTACTTCGAATCCGAAGATCGTGGCTGCCGCGACTTACGCAAACATATGGCTTGGTATCTCAAAGGTTTCCGTGTTCCTTCAGAATTGCGTAGACAGTTCGGAATGGTTGGTTCACTCTCAGAACTTCGCTCGCTCCTTAATCAACTCGATGAGCAGCCATATCCAGTCGAAATTGGCGAAAAGCCCCGCGGTCGTACAAGCAGTGGTAGACCACCCACTTTGCCGGATGGATGGCTCAATGATCCTGACGAAATGATTCATTTAGATGTAGAAGATATGTTTTCAGGTGGCTGATGTTTAAATTAATCAGAAAAGTTATTTCATTAGCAATCGCGGTTGTCGTAATAATTCCTACGTATGCAATATTTGTAACGTGGAATTCTGCGCATAATCCAACATTTCGGGCTAAAGCAGAGGTAATTGTTGTACCCGGCGCCGCGCAACTAAATGGTGCTCCCGGAGATGTATTACTTGGACGCCTTGAGGAGGCGAAGAAGAATTTTGATGCAGGTTATGCGCCCCTCATTATTACTGTTGGAGCAGGCGCACCAGGAGATCGAACAACTGAAGCAGCTTCTGGAAAATATTGGTTACGTCATCATGGTATTTCTGCAAAGAGAATAATTTCGATTCCGGTTGGTCGCGACACTTTGAGGCAAACACAGGCGTACATAAAGGAAATGAAAAGCCGAAAAATATATAACGTCATCATTGCAACAGATGCTTACCATTGCCAAAGAGCAATGACGATGGCAAATGATTTAGGAGCAACTGCAACATGTTCTCCAGCTAAGACTGGCCCCAATACTCTTGAAAAATCCCGCTACCGATATCTTTTTCGGGAAGCGGGCGCTTATCTTGCCTACATCACACTAGGTAGACGAGGCATTCATATCTCTGATCACCTCACTAATAGCGGGCTTGTAAGGTATGTGCATGACTTCATCTGAGGCTCGATACAGCGCAACAGATCAAGAGCGCTTTCTGGATGAACCTGCAAAGCGACCCGGGCGCACAGAATTTATGCGCGATCGCGCGCGAGTAATTCACTCTGCAGCCCTCCGTCGTCTTGCTGCGAAAACGCAAGTTGCTGTTCCTTGGGAGAATGATTTTCAACGTACTCGTTTATCTCACTCACTTGAATGTGCTCAAATTGGCCGCGAACTTGGTGAATCACTAGGTGCAGATCCTGATTTGTTAGAAACCGCTTGTCTTTCACATGACATGGGGCATCCACCATTTGGTCACAACGGCGAAGAAGCACTTGCAGATGCTGCGCAAGCTTGTGGGGGATTTGAAGGTAATGCGCAAAGCTTTAGATTACTTACTCGCATAGAAGCAAAGACTGTTGATAGCAACGGAAAAAGTTTAGGACTCAATCTGACTCGCGCATCACTTGATGCAGCAACGAAATATCCATGGCCGCGTGCTGAAAATCCGCGCAAGTTCGGCGTCTACGATGATGATGTTGAAATCTTTAACTGGGTGCGTCAGGCAGCGCCAACTGGTCGCCAATGTATCGAGGCACAGATTATGGATTGGTCTGATGACTGCGCATATTCTGTACACGACTTAGAAGATGCAATTTTCGCGGGTCAAATTTCGGTAAAGAATTTTGATAACGATTTCGACATTCTCTATAAAGAGATGACCGAGAAT
>WLCS01000068.1 GCA_009705185.1 Actinomycetota bacterium | reverse complement strand
TGAGTCTTTGCAGAGTATCCAAGTGGAGCAAGAGCAGCACTTGAAAGTTTCGATGCATTGTTTTCGATGTACTTGATGATTCCTGGACGTGTGAGGTTTTTACCAGCGCCCTGAAGTGCAGCAGTAGTGAGGTAACCAATGTTCATACCTTGAAGAACGTTGTTATCCCAAGTCTTGCTTGGACCCTTATTGAATTCATCATTGATCTTCTTAAATGCCTTTACATACTCATCATCTGCCTCACCAGGTGCTGGTGCATGTGATGCTGAGATTGTTCCGGCCAAGAGAGCTGCAGAAGTTGCTGCGGGAGTTCCCTTTGCGCCAAGAATTGTCTGGAATGTTGTTGCATCAGATCCCACTGAGATCACGATGAACTGTGGCTTGTAACCAATCTTCAACGCAGATCCAACAGCTGCTGCATATGCAGAGGCAACTGCGCCCACTACAACAACATCGACTTTGTTGTCCTTGAGCTGTTGCATCTGTGCATCAAGTCCGCCACCTTGTGTTCCAGCGATAAATGTTGCTGCAGTCTTCTTAGCTGTGAATGTCACACCTGCTGTTGCAAGACCTTCAACAGTGTTACGACCGAAGTCATCTGTCTGGTACAAAATTCCGACTGTCTTATCAGCATAAGTTTCCTTGATGTACTTTCCAAGAATCTTTGCTTCTGCAACATAAGTACCGAGACCACCAAATGTAGTTGGGTACTTCTTTGGATCTGTATAGAAACCGCTGTAACCGCTATTTACAAAGAGATCAGGAATACCGCGACGGTTGATGTCCTTGATAACAGAGATATGTGTCTGTGTTCCCACAGAACCAACCATTGCAAAAACTTTATCTTTATTGATCAGAGCAGATGCAGTTGAAACTGTAAGACCAGCTTTGTATGTGTCATCTTTTACGACCAAAGTGATCTTGCGACCGTTGACTCCACCTTTTGAATTTACATAGTCGAAGTAGGCGCGGATTGCGTCATCTACTTTGTTATATCCAGGGCTAGCTGCGCCAGTTTGTGGCAGCTGCATTCCAAGAACAATTTCAGTGTCGCTTACACCTGGTGTGCTTGCGCCTTGTGCAGGCATTGCTGTGAGCACGAGAGCTCCAGCAAGAACCGCAGCAGTGGCAGCAAGGAATTTACGAGGTGATCGGGACAGAGATGCACGATTATTCACTGCATTCACTCTTTCTCTTTGCCGTAATTGCAATGAACCTGTTCATGCAGCTTCATTGCCACCAGCCCAGAAGTGGGCCAGAACGCCGTTACGTTAACAGAACCTGAACCGAATGTGAACGGAAAATGCGAAAACTCGCGGGTTAGATGCGCCAAATTACCCGCATAAATGCAGGTTTATAACAATTATTTATGTTTGTGCAGTCGAGTTCCAGCCACCCCTGCAGGGTTGATAACCACCACAAGAATGAGCAGAAGACTGGAGATGAGGGCAGGTAAGAAATTAGAGACTTGTTCGCTCAGACTGAAATTTCCTAGCGCTTTTTCAATCCAATCGGGTAGATACACAACAATTACTGTTCCGATAAATGCACCAGAAATACTTCTGATCCCGCCTAAGACTGCAGCAGTAAGCAATGTGAGCGAAAGTGAAACTGGGTACACGCTTGGCCCAACTAAACCGCGCAATCCATAGAGCGCGCCAGATAATCCAGCAAATGTTGCAGAGACTATAAATACATAAATCTTTTGACGAGAATAATTCACACCATTAAGAGATGCTGCTAATTCATTGTCACGGATTGCACGCCACATACGGCCACTGCGAGAAAGCAAAATATTAGAAGCAAAAAATAGCGCAATCGCTGCAAATGGGAGCGCAACGTAGATCTGCCACTTTTCGTAACTTGGTTCGCCAAAAGTATTTGAGAACCAGGCAGGTGGATATCCAACATCTACTGGCAAGCCTTCATCACCTTTAAAGACGGACATAAATCTATTTGCAAGTGTTGGAATTGCTAAAGCGATAACAAGAGTTGTGCCCGCCAGGTAAGGACCACTTAGGCGCGCGGCTGCAACGCCGAGTAGAAGTCCTGCAATGCCTGCAGAAATTATTGAAAGTGGGATCGCAATCCACAATGAGAGTTTGTAATTAATCATCATTAACGCAGTGGAATAACCGCCAACTGCCATCAGCGCACCTTGTCCTAATGAGAGCTGACCTGAAATTCCGGTAAGAATTGTTACTGAAAGAACGCCGATAAAGAGAATGAGTACAAGAGCCAGTTGCGCTTGGTTGTATGCATCAAAGCGTGAACCAAGAATAAGCATCACAACAGTAAAGAGAAATGTTCGGATCAGACTCTTGCGCGCAATTGAATGTGCTTTCAGATTAGACACGGCGCACATCCTTTGAGCCCAGAATTCCTCGAGGCCTGATGAGCAATACAAGTAGTAAGACTGCAAGGATAGATAGGAATACATCTTCAGGTGTGTCATAGAAAGTCACAAATGAGATCACCATTCCGAGAATGAAACCTCCAAGAACTGCGCCTGCCGGACTGTCGAGTCCACCAACAACGGCTGCAGTAAATCCAACAATCAAAACGAGGTCGAGAGTATTTGGTGACAAATTAGAAGTCGGAGTAATAAGCAATCCAGCTAAAGAAGATGCTGCACCCGAAATTGCCCAACTGAGAGTACGCGTGCGATTAGTGCGAATTCCACTGAGCTTTGCCACTTCTTGATTGAGCGCTGTTGCTCGCATTGCCAAACCAATTCCAGTTTTCTTAAAGAATAGAGTAGTAATTACCAAAGTGAGTGCCACCAATGAAATAACAAATAAATCAAATGCGGTAAATGGCATGACGTTGCTTCCGAAGGTAAATCCTTCTTGTTTTGCCGGCGCTGGAAAGCCACGTTCTTCGGCAGCCCACAGAATTCCAGCAAGAGCTTGAAGTGCTCCCAAAATTCCGAGAGATGCAATCACAGGTACAGCTGCGCGCATCGAATCACTGCTGAGCAATTCAGTCTTCTTCTTATTTGAAAGTGGTCGCATCACCAAAATATCTAATAGAGCTCCCATCGCAGCACCAGCAAAGAGTGCAACAAAGAATCCAACCCAATAACTATTTCCATTGGTTATCAAAGTCGATGCGATGTACGTGCTAAACATCGCTTGACCCATCTGTGCAAAGTTAACGATTCCAGCTCCACGCCAGACAATGACAAGCCCAAGTGCTACGAGTGCGAATATCGCTCCGCGCGAAGTACCTGAAAATAAGGCTGCTAAGAATGTATTCATATTTAATACCCCAAATAAGCAGCTCGGAGATTTTCATCTGCTTTGAGTTCGGCTGCTGGTCGATCGGCAACAACTTTTCCAAGTGCAAGCAGAACGCCATGGTCTGCAACACCGAGAGCTGTGTTTGCATTTTGCTCAACCAAAAGAACTGTTAATCCGGTTGTGCGACAGAGAGTATTTACTGAATCAATGATTTGTTCGACAACAAGAGGTGCAAGTCCAAGTGAGGGTTCATCCAATAGCAATAATTGCGGACGTGAAACCAGCGCTCGACTGATTGCAAGCATCTGGCGTTCTCCACCCGAAAGAGTTCCTGCCAATTGCTTGCGACGTTCTTGTAGGCGAGGAAAAAGTTGGTACATCTCATCCATGGCCTTTGCTATATCTGATTTAAATTTTCTGCGTCTAAATAGTGAGCCCATGGAAATGTTTTCTTCAACGCTGAGTTCTGAAATAACTGCGTGACCTTCGGGAACATGGGCTATCCCAAGTCGCACAATATCTTCAGGTCGACGTCCAACAATTGATTCGCCTTGCCATGTGATCGCGCCTTGTGCGGGATGTTCTAGCCCAGAAATTGTGCGCAACAGAGTGCTTTTGCCCGCTCCATTTGCGCCGATGACAGTGGTGATTTTTGATTCATGAGCTGTCATCGACACCCCATCGAGTGCGACAACAGATCCAAATTTAGTAACCAAATTTTCGATCTTAAGCATGGTCACCACCCAATGCGTCTGACCCACTTTGCGCAGAAGTTCCGAGATAAGCAGCAAGTACAGCAGGGTCTCTTTTCACGGTATCAAAAGTTCCACTTGAAATGACTTTTCCGAAATTGAGAACATAAACTTGATCAGAAATTGCGCCAATGAAATCGACGTGATGCTCAACAATAATGATTGCGCAACGTTGCTTAAGTTGTTTCAGAAGAGCTGCAAACTTATCGATGTCATCTTGTCCAAGGCCTGCTGCTGGTTCATCTAGGAGCAGAATCTTGGGTTGTGAAATTAGAGCGCGAGCAATAGAGACTCTCTTCGTCTCTGGGTAGGTAAGTTGTCCTGGCATTTTCTCAGCCATATCAAGAGCGCCTGCCCACGCAAGTGCATCGAGTGCACGACGACGAAGTTTTGCTTCTGCTTTTCCTGATAACCCAAAGAGATCTTTTAGAAAATTGGAACCACTAGTGATGTCTGCACCCATCATTACATTCTCAAGAACTGTAAGACCGCTAAATAATCCAACGCCCTGAAGTGTGCGACTAATTCCAAACTCTGCAAGCTGATGACTTGCTGGCCACTTCATTTTCTTACCGTGAATTGAGATTTCACCAGAAGCCGGTGTGACAAGTCCTGAGATTGAATTAAAGATAGTTGTCTTGCCCGCACCGTTAGGACCAATTAATCCAACAATTGTGTTTGGGGCGACATCTAAGAAAACATCATCGAGTGCGGTGAGCCCACCAAACTTAACGGTGAGATGAGAAATTGAAAGGCCAGTTGACTCGCTCACGAGAACCTCCGGCTTTCTTTTGAATGTAACTTCTTAGTAGACATGTGGTGCATAAATTCTAGGCACACGAGGACCAATTCGAGTAACAATCTCATAATTAATTGAGCCAGATGCTGCGCCCCAATCATCTGCCGTGTACTCACCGTGTGAACCATTGCCAAAAATTGTGACCCAATCCCCTGAATTCGCTTTCGAATCCGAACCTAGATCAACTACGAATTGGTCCATTGATACACGTCCAATAATCGGTGCACGTTTTCCAGCGCTCCACACACCTGCATCATGTGCGATGCGCGGAATTCCATCTGCATAACCCATGGCAACAACACCTAATCGAGTATTTGCTGAAGTGCTTTCTGTTGCTCCGTATCCCACTGGAGTTCCTGCAGGAACATCCTTTACAAGATACAGCGCAGCACGTAATTGCATGGCTGGGCGCAATCCAAGTGATTGAGATGTACCCAAAGTTGTTACATCAGGTGAAAGTCCATACATGGCTATTCCAGTACGCACCATGTCGAATGCAGCAGCGTGATTCTTGAGCGTCGCTGCAGAATTTGAAAGATGACGAATCACGTTGGCAAAACCAAATGAATGTACTTTTACAACCATCTCATTAAATCGTGCTAACTGATCTTGATTTTGCTTCTCGTCTGGTTCATCAGCGCGAGCAAAGTGAGAAAAGATTCCAACGATTTCTAAATCGGCACAATGCTCTGCGGTGAGCTGATCCCATTCAGATAAGAAACCGCCACGACTCATTCCCGTATCTACTTCGAGGTGTACGCGTGCTTTCTTTGATGTCGACGCTTCTGAAATTTCCTGAAGTGCTTTTAGTGATGCCGCTGCAATATCAATATCTAATTCAATCGCCTTTGCAAAATCAGAACCTGGTTGCACTAACCATGCCAATATCGGAGCGTTGATTCCCGCCTCACGTAAAGTGATCGCTTCTTCAAGGAGTGCAACTCCAAGATAATCAGCACCCGCTGCAACTGCAGCTTGTGCGACAGGGACTAAACCATGTC
>WLCS01000067.1 GCA_009705185.1 Actinomycetota bacterium | reverse complement strand
TCGCGCCAGTCTTAGGGTCCATCACGATTACTGTTCCACTCGATGCCGCAGAATCTTTGACTGCCTTTGCAATTGCTTCAGCTGCTACCCATTGAACATCGCGGTTAATTGTTAAACGAATATTTGTTCCTGCTTTAGCGGCTACAAGTTCTTGCTGTGAGCCAGGAATCTCCGCGCCATATCCACGAGCATACGAATAACGTCCTTCAGTACCTGTAATTGTTGAATTCAGACCAGATTCAAGTCCAGAAGCTCCGACTCCATCAGAACGGACAAAACCAATAAGAGAAGAAATCAACTCACCAGATGGATATTCGCGAATAAATACGCGCTCTGGGAAGAAGCCAATAATTCGCTTATCTAGATCTTTATTCTCTAAGACTTTGTTGTAGTCATAAAGCGCTTTCGTGAGCTGATCCCACATTGCTGGGCGAGCATTTCGCATGACGATTGCATATTTACGTGTTCCGGTAATGCTGGTTTGGATATCCGATTCTGGTAAATCAAGAATCGGTGCAACAAATGCTGCCACGCGAGCAGGATCTGTAATTTGGGTTTGGTCCACAACAATGTTGATGGCAGAGACGCTGCGCGCAAATGAAATTCCATTGACATCAGTGATGTCACCACGAGGAGCTGGAATAACACGAGTCGACTGCATTTCATTTGCAGCTTTGGCCTGATATGAATTCGCTTGAATTACCTGCACACGAACTAGTTGGCAGGCGAAAAGGAAAAGCACGCCTAAAATAATTGTGAAGAGAACTGCGATACGTGATTTAGAGAGAAGCAGATTACCCACGCTTCACCTCAGTATCTACGTTCGTGCTGAGATCGAGAAATACAGGAGTTTCTGATGGTCGCATTCCAAGAGCCTCGGCTTCGGCTGCGAGATTTTCAGGTGCTGCATACAAGTCAATTGAACGTGTAATCGCATCTCTTTGGTCGGCAACTTGTTTTGCTTCAAGCTTAAGTTTTGAAAGCGTAAAGGCATCTTGTGCCAAGAGAGTATTGATACCTAGCAATGCCAAGAAACCTACAAGGCTGACAACAGTAAGAAACTTTGCAAAATATTTGTGCGTCGCTCTTGCGCCACTATTAATGTCCGGAAAGAGTCCCAAGATTATTTCGGCAGTGCGCTCTCCCACTGGTTTGCGATTACGTGTGGGAAGTCCACGTGATGACTGAATTCGCGCAGTTGCTAGAGACATTAGGCAGCCACCCTCTCTATTGCGCGAAGTCGCACTGAGGCAGAACGAGGGTTGCTTTCAAGTTCTTCTGCAGTAGGAGTTTCACTTGAGCGAAATACAAGGGAGAACTTCGCTGCATACTCTGGAAGTTCAACCGGCAGATTACGTGGACTCTTTGAAGTAGAAGCTTCAGTAAAGATTTCTTTAACAATGCGATCTTCAAGAGATTGAAAAGACATCACCACTAAACGACCACCGACCATAAGCAGATCGAGAGCATCTGGAAGGGCGCGAGAAATTGCGCCAAGCTCATCATTTGCTTCGATTCGCAGAGCCTGGAAGGTGCGTTTTGCCGGATTACCACCAGTGCGACGTGTAGCCGCAGGAATGCTCTCTTTTACGAGTGTGGCAAGTTCTGTTGTTGAATTCAGCGGAGCTTTAGCGCGAGCTTTAACAATATTTTCCACGATGCGCGTGGCAAATTTTTCTTCACCGTATGCGCGCAAAATCTGAACTAATTTGCCTGGTTCGTAAGTATTGAGAATCTCAGAAGCTGTTATGCCACGACTGCGGTCCATTCTCATATCCAGAGGCGCATCTTGAGAATAAGAAAAGCCGCGATCAGTTTCATCAAGTTGAATCGATGAAACGCCTAAGTCAAAGAGCGCGCCATTAATGCGTGAATAACCTAATTCAGAAACAACAGATGAAATCTGGTCGAAGACGCAGTGCGCAGTTTTAAGACGATTGCCAAAACTCGCAAGTCTCTTAGTTGCGCGTTCAAGCGCAATCTCATCGCGATCAATTCCGATTACTGTGAGATTTTCGAAACGTTCTAGAAGTGCTTCGGTATGTCCACCTAGACCAAGAGTTCCATCTACTACAACTGGATTTTCACTTGCAAGAATTGCGGGAGCGAGAAGATCGACGCATCGATCGCGCATTACTGATATGTGTTGCATCTACTCCCCCATTTCTTTTCTTGGTGCTGGTGGTTTATTGCGCTCATCTCTGGTCACCGCCGGCCGACGGATCTATTTCGATAGCGACGTCGGGGAAGGGACGTCGCTGCCGGCCAACTGGTATGGAGAGGTCGGCGGTGGCCACAAATGAGCGCACTATTTAGTTGTCTTACTTATTCAGTTTTAAATATTTTTTGCTGATGTCTTAAAAAAGTCCCGGAAAAACTTCTTCAGAAACATCAGCAAAACTTTTTTCGCGATCCGCGAGATATTCATTCCATGCAGCGCTATCCCAAATTTCAACGCGAGTATTTGCACCGATAACGACGCACTCTTTTTCTAGACCTGCATATGTGCGAAGTCCTTGAGGGATAGTCACGCGACCTTGGCGATCAGGAATTTCATCGTGCGCGCCGGCAAACATCACGCGCTGGTAATCGCGAGCGCTCTTTGCAGTAACAGGTGCTTGGCGCAACGTTTCAGTAATGGTTGCGAATTCAGTTGCAGGAAAGACATAGAGGCATCGCTCTTGTCCTTTAGTAATTACTAATCCAGAAGAAAGCTCTTCGCGAAATTTCGCGGGAAGGATGAGGCGGCCTTTTTCATCAAGGCGGGGTTCGTGTGTGCCGAGAAACATCGTTGACCCCTTCCCCAAGTGGTTGTGAGCGTGAAATCCCGCTCAATTCCCCACTTTACACCACTTTCCCCCTTTTTACACCACTCTCGCCCATTATTTTCCCTATTCCGCCCCACCTCTCCCCACCCGAAATCTGCCGTTTGTGGGCATAAAAAAGCCCCGACCAAGTGGCCAGGGCTGCAGGATTTACAGGCTTATTTATTCGAAGTTACGACGGTCCCAACGCTGCTGCATACGATCTGAAAAAGATGTACGAGCGCCCTTCTGACGCTGTGAAGACTTTCCCGCCCCGCTAGCAAGAGCTCCGATTGAGCGTACGAGCGTGAGCACCCCGGAGAGCGCGAAGAGGAAGCCAAGTACGCCTACTGGGGTGTTCTTAGCGATAAGGCCAGCGAAAATCACTGCGATTCCCAGTGCCACCAGCGCTCCGCCCAGCAAGAGACGTGGCTTAGTAGCTGAGATGGTGGATCCGGCCAAACGTGATTGCAAGCGTGGGTCATCTGTAGCCAAGGCAGCTTCCATCTCGGCTAAGAGTCGACGTTCGCGATCGGAAAGGGCCATAAACACACTGTAGAACACTTCTTTTTCCTGCGCTAGTTCATTGGCGGGGCTACTGCTCCTCGGGCTTAATCAACCGTCCAGGGCGCACACTTTCGCGACCAAAGCGCGCCTTTGCCTTATCGATGGCGGTATCAGCATCGCGCCAACCCTTATCGCGCGCGCCAAGTTCTAGCTGCACAGGTGATTCTTCTGAAAGATTGCCGAGAAATACGCCTACTAAACGAATACGCGCACCCTCGTTACGAAGTGCGAGATATAACTTCTTCACAATTTCATAGACCTCTTGTGTTCCATCAATTGCAAGTGGCACAGTCTTTGAACGTGTAATGGATGTGAAGTCTGCAAACTTAATCTTGATGCTAATTGTTTTAGCGTACAAGTTTCTTTCGCGTAATCGCGCAGTAGATTTTTCAGCCATACGTAAGAATTCGCGCAAAATTTCCTCAGGGCTATCTATATCCCGTGCAAAAGTTTCTTCATTACCAATGCTTTTCTCTGGCTCATCAGGAATTACATCGCGGTAATCGCGGCCCCATGCAAGCTCGTAGAGTGATTCACCTGTTGCTTCTCCTAGCGCGCGGACAAGTGTGGATCGTGGAGTATTGGCAATATCTGCAACTGTGTGAAGCCCAAGTCGGTCGAGAGATTCGGCGGTCTTTGGTCCGACTCCCCATATTGCGCGCACAGGAAGCGGATGGAGAAATTCTAGAATGCGATCAGATTTAATCTCCAGCATTCCATTTGGTTTGCAATGTTGAGAAGCAAGTTTTGCAATGAACTTAGATTGCGATATTCCAACTGAGCATGTGATGCCCTCTTCTTTCTCTACTTGCGCGCGGATCTTCTGGGCAATTTCGCGTCCATCGCCAAATAGTTTGCGTGAACCAGTGACATCAAGAAATGCCTCATCGAGTGAGATTGGTTCTACAAGCGGTGTGAATGAATGAAATATCTGCATCACTCGTTCTGATATCTCTGCATATCTATGGTGCTCGGGTGCGATAAAGATTGCATGTGGAGCCATTCGTTTTGCACGCCCCACCGGCATTGCCGCGCGGATACCAAATTTGCGAGCTTCATAGTTTGCAGAGAGAACTACCCCGCGGACTCCGGCACCTACAACAAGTGCCTTGCCTTTGTATTGCGGGTTATCGAGTTCAGCAACGGATGCATAGAACGCATCCATATCGACATGGAGAATGACAGACTCGTTCTGGTCTTCACTCATATCGCCACACTATCCCTTTCTCCTCTTTCTTTACTTTCTTTAACCCACTTGTCGTAGGCGATACGTAGATCCCATACAGCAGTAGCCCGTATTGATATTCCGCGTTTTCCGGTGCGCCGTGTTTGTCCGCGTACAAGAAGCAGGGATGTCGAGTACAGAGTTGAAGCATGGTCCTCTTGTGCATCAGGGAAGAATGTTGAATCGCTGCACCCGTAACCATCATCGAGAGTGAGAAAAATAACGCGGCGACCAGAACGCACAGGCGGTGTTTGTAGCGCCACTTTTATTCCAGCAACAAGAACAGATGATTCAGAGCGCAATGAAAGAAGATCTGAGGACTTCACTGCTCCAATTGCATTAAGGAATTCAGAGTAGAAAGTGAGCATATGTTGCGTCACATCCATACCAAGGCGTTCTACTTCGCTACGCACTTTCTCTGCAGAGTTCATGGGAGCTAATCCGCTGCTTTCAAGTGCGGGAGGTGCAAACCCAAAAGTAAGTTGCGAACCAGGTAAGTGTGCAACCGGTGATTTCTGTAAATCGTTAAAGTGCAGCAAGAGATCGCGCTGATTGCTATGAATCGAATCAAAAGCGCCAGTGAGAATAAGATTTTCAATCACGGGTATCGATGCCCCTGATCTGCGATAGAAATCTTCAAGATCGATATAAGGCTGGCCCGTAATAATTGAAACAATCTCTTTCTCAGATATTCCAGCAACAGTAGAAAATGCAATGCGGATTGCATCTCCATCAAGAGTTCGCTCGACATGATATTGATCTGATGATTTGTTGATATCAAGAGGTGCAATACCTACGCCCATTTGACGTGCTTCATCGAGCATTAATCGCTTGGGATACATGCCCGGATCGTGCGTCAGTACGCCCGCCATAAATGCTGCAGGGTGATGCGTCTTAAGCCATGCAGATTGATATGTGGGCAGAGCGAAAGCAGCAGCATGTGCTTTACAAAAACCAAAGGATGCAAAGGCGCGCAAGACATCCCAAATTTCAGTCACAACTTTTAACGAATAGCCACGTTCTGTTGCAGCAGGGAAGAACCAATCGCAGACTTCTTGTTGCCCGGCCCTATCCCCTAGCGCGCGTCGTTTTTCGTCGGCGGCAGCTAAAGAAATGCCTGTCATCACAGAGATGATTGAAATGACTTGTTCGTGAAAGACAACAACGCCTTCGGTTTCAGACAAGATAGGCAATAAATCTGGATGAATGATTTGTGCTGGGTTCCATCCATGTCGCGCATTAAGAAATGGGCGAATCATGTCGCTCTTTACTGGTCCTGGTCTGAAAAGTGAAATATCAATAATGAGATCACTAAAGGTACGAGGTTCAAGTTTTCCTACGAGTTCGCGTTGTCCTGGACTTTCTACTTGGAAAATTCCTAGTGTGCGCGTTGATTGAATGAGCGAGTAGGTATCTTTGTCATCAAGTGGCACCGCATCAATATCAATTTCTTTCTCTTCTACTCTTTT
>WLCS01000066.1 GCA_009705185.1 Actinomycetota bacterium | reverse complement strand
GTCTTCATGACCGCTTCTACATTGACGCCTCGGATCGCTGATACACGTGCGCGAGAAACCGGCTGGCGATAGGCAATCACCGCCAAAGTCTCTAGGGCGGCCTGCGTAAGTCGGTTCTGCTGTCCATCAAGGACGAACTTCTCTACTACCGCGCTGCAATCTGGGTGGCTATAGAAGCGCCAGCCTCCATTAATTGCTTTGAGGCTAAATCCGCGGTCCTCATAGCTGGGAACTAAACGCTCAAGAGCATCGACAACCTGGTCTACTGTCACTTCCAGGACTGATGCCAGAGTTAACTCAGTGACCGGCTCATCAACAACCATCAAAATCGCTTCAATAGAGCGAGCTAGGGCTGCTGGATCAAAGACATGGGAAAGCTGCTCTTGGCTCTCAACCTCTGGATTAGACATTTTTATCCTCATCTGTCTCGTTTTCAACGATTACCGGTATATCAAACTCATCTGTTGCCAGGATTTCGCCCTCATCTGAACCTACCCATGAAACCTGGAGCTCTCCCAGTGCAATCACCTGCTCAAACCTCAGAGCTCCTTGGCGATAGAGGTCCAGCAACGCCAAGAATCTAGCCACGACCACCAGCGTTGAGTCTGCTCCTTGAATAAGGTTGCGAAAAGAGAGGGTTCTAGATTTACGAAGCGCCTCGACGACGAGCTTTGACTCCTCGGCCACGCTGACCAATGCGCTATGTAAATGCTCAACTGCCACTACAGGCGGCGCCTTAGGCGTGAGAACGCGCTCAGCGATGGCAGCAAAGCGCTGAGCACCCACTCCGATCAATACCTCAGGCAGAAGACTAGCTAGCGCTGGGTCTAGGGCGACCACGCGAGGGAAAGATTTATCGGCGGCCAATATAGATTCCTGGAAAGAGGCTGCGATCTCCTTGAAGGCTCGGTATTGAAGCAATCGAGCGAAGAGGATGTCTCGAGCCTCGAGAAGGGCGAGATCCTCCTCATCTTCAATCTCTCCACTGGGCAGAAGTCGGGCGGCTTTCAGATCGAGCAAGGTTGCCGCGATTACGAGGAATTCTGTGGCTTGATCGAGCATCCAGCCCTCACCGGACTCCTCGAGCCTGCGGATAAATGAGATGAATTCATCGGTCACCAAGCTCAGAGAGACTTCGGTGATATCCATTTTGTGCCGGGAAATGAGCTGAAGGAGCAGGTCAAATGGCCCATCAAAGTTAGTCAGGTGGACGTTAAAACCCTTATCGGGCGCCGAATCTTCAGGCGTGTGAACCGGAGAATCAACCGGAGTCAGAGTATTTTCCACGTGCGAACACTACTTCGTTACTTGCAGAACGCTGCGCATTACGCGTAGAGTCGCCAACAACGAAAAGAGGTTTCTCGCTTGAACGCTAAATCGACATTTGATGATGACGTGGCAACTACCGCCAACCTCCTCGGAACTGAACCCCAGAATTTTCCTATCCCTGCTCCTATCACTGAGCATGGCGATGCAAAAGTAGTCTCTATCTTTAATCAAAAGGGTGGAGTTGGAAAAACAACTTCAACAATCAATCTTGGCGCAGCACTTGCCGAGCTTGGACGTCGAGTACTCCTCGTGGATTTCGATCCACAAGGAGGTCTATCGCTAGGACTCGGCGTTAACGCGCATAGCCTTCCACTTGAGAACACTGTGTATTACGCACTCATGACACCTGATGCAAACATTGATGACATTGTCTTGAAATCTTCCGTTGCGAATTTAGATTTTCTTCCAGCTAACAGAGATTTAGGAACTGCCGAAACAACACTCGGCGCCGAAATTGGAGGACAGCAGTATTTGAAGAGAGCGCTCGCGCGACTTCGTTCAGAATATGACGTCATTCTTATTGATTGCCAACCAACAATGGGACAGCTGACAATTAACGCACTCGTTGCTTCTGATGAAGTGATCGTTCCCCTGCAATGTGAATACTTTGCTTTACATGGCTTTATTGAGCTCAAGGGCAACATTGATAAAGTTCGTAGTTTCCTCAATCCCGATCTAAAACTTATTGGAATTCTTGCGACTATGTATGATCGAAAGACTCTGCATAATCGTGAAGTTCTGACAGCAATTCTTGAAAAATATCCTGAGGATGTATTTGAAACAATTATCGCGAAAACTATTCGTTTTTCTGAGACAACAGTTGCAGGAGAGCCAATTACTTCATATGCATCATCATCCGGTGGGGCTCAGTCATATCGACGCCTTGCACGAGAACTAATCGCACGAGGAGGCGCACGATGACACGTAGAGCTAGCTTGCCAGGAGCAGACGAACTATTTAGAGCAAATACACCAGCACTCAGCGCTGTCCGCCAAGTGGCCGAAACTGCTGCTGCTCCTATCGCGACTCCTGCCCAAGCAATTGGTACATCGGCTCCAAAGAGCAAAAAAGGTGTGCGCACAATATCTCGTCGTCGCGTTACTGCAGCAGAGAAGTCACCTTCGGGACGCGAACTTCATGAAGAAAAAATTACCGTCTACTTATCAACTGATGAACTCTTTGATTTAGACCAAGCTCGATTAATGCTTCGTGGAGATTTAGGGCTGGCTGTTGATCGAGGACGTATTGTTCGCGAATCAATTGCTGTCATCATCGCTGATTTAGAAGCCAAAGGCGATCAAAGCATTCTTGCACGTCGCTTACGCGGAATTTAATTATCGCGCTCTAGGGTGCGCTGAACTGTAACTTTCACGTACTTTATCAATCGTAATCAGAGTGTAAATCTGTGTCGTAGTGACTGAACTATGACCTAATAACTCCTGAACAACTCGTATATCTGCTCCCCCGTCCAACAAATGAGTTGCATATGAATGTCTAAAAACATGCGGTGAAACTTTTCCTTCCAGACCAGCAATCTTTGCGGCATTCAAAACCGCTTGCCAAGCACTTTGTCTGGATAGTCGCTTACCTCTGTTGTTAAGAAATAATGCGGGTTCGCCCTTTGGATTCTTACTGGCAAGTGCGGGTCTCATGCGAACTTGATAATCATCCAGCGCAGAAATCGCATATTTTCCCAGAGGCACGATGCGCTCCTTAGATCCCTTACCTCGCAACTTTATGACTGATACTTCTTGATCCCCAATGCGATCTATTGAAATGTCTGAAAGATTAATTCCAATCACTTCACTTACGCGAGCTCCAGTTGAATAGAGAAATTCCAGAATCACAGTGTCGCGGAGTGAGGCAGCATCTCCCTCTCGTTTCGCTGCAGCGATGAGCGCACTTATTTGGTCGATGCTCAGCGCTTTAGGCAACTTGCGCGGCAATTTTGCACTGGAAACATCTGTCAGCGGATTCAGAATTGAGTATTCAAGATTGCAGTACTTGAAGAATCCCTTAAGAGCGGAGATGCATCGATTGATTGAACTCAGACTTAGCTTCTCCTTCTTGAGAAGAATGTGAAAGTCAGATATTTCGCTCTCGTTGATAGCCTTAAAATCAATATTCTTAGATTCTAAAAAGAACCCAAACTTTCCCAAATCTCTTGCATACGAATTAAGAGTATTTTCTGAGAGCCCACGTTCTATCCGCAGATGGTTAAGATAATTGGATTGAGCAGTTCCATAATTCATCGAAGAACCTGCCTAATGAATCAAACTTTCTTTTTAAGCGCCGCCGCAATGAGCCCGATAAAGAGCGGATGCGGACGTGTCGGTCTAGATCTCAATTCAGGGTGAGCTTGCGTTCCCACATAATATGGATGTACTTCACGCGGTAGTTCAACAAATTCAACAAGATCGCGATCTTTGAACATTCCAGAAAAGACTAATCCTGCGGCAGAAATCTGATCTCTAAACTTATTATTTACTTCATAACGGTGTCGATGGCGCTCTGAAATCTCGTTTGCTCCATAAACGCTCGCAACAATTGACCCTGGTGTAAGAGTTGCTTTGTACAAACCGAGTCGCATCGATCCGCCCATATCGCCTTGACCTGCGACAATATTCTTCTGATCATCCATCGTTGCAATAACGTGCGTTCCGCTTTCAGGAGTGAACTCTGCAGAGTTTGCATCCTTTATTCCTGCCAAATTTCTAGCAGCTTCAATGACCATACATTGCAAACCTAAACAGAGTCCCAGCGTTGGCACTTTGTTTTCACGTGCAAATTTGAGAGCACCGAGCTTTCCTTCAATACCGCGAATTCCAAAACCACCTGGTACACAAATTGCATCAACTTCTCCCAAGGCTTTCTTCGCCCCCTCTGGAGTTTCACAATCATCACTTGGTACCCAAACAAGTTCAACTTTTGCTTCATTAGCAAATCCACCCGCACGCAAAGCTTCAGAAACTGAAAGATACGCATCGGGCAAATCAATATATTTTCCAACGAGTGCGACTTTTACGTGATGCTTAGGGTGATGTACTTTTTCAAGAAGGTCATCCCACTCGCCCCAATGAACTTCATGGCCACCGAGTGATAATCGCCTGACAATGTAGGAATCGAGTCCTTCGGTGAATAAAACTTTTGGAATATCGTAAATTGATGGCGCATCTACCGCGGCAACTACTGCCTCAACATCCACGTCGCACATCAAGGAAATTTTCTTCTTAATTCCTTCTGGAATTGGACGGTCGCATCTCAACACAACTGCGTCAGGGGCAATACCGATGCTGCGAAGCGCCGCGATACTGTGTTGGGTTGGCTTTGTCTTTAATTCACCAGATGGGCCGATATAAGGAACAAGCGAAATATGTAAATAGAAGACATTATCTCGACCAACCTCTTGGCGAAGTTGACGTGCTGCTTCCAGAAAAGGTTGTGACTCAATATCTCCAACAGTTCCACCAATTTCAGTGATGACAACATCTACTTCCGCTGAATCATTAGCGAGCATGCGCTCTTTGATTTCATTGGTGATATGAGGAATGACTTGAACCGTCTCCCCTAAATATTCTCCACGACGTTCGCGAGCAATAACTCGGGAATACACCTGTCCGGTGGTCACATTTGCTGATCCCTCGAGGTTTCGATCGAGGAATCGTTCATAGTGCCCGATATCCAAATCCGTTTCGGCGCCATCATCAGTGACAAAAACTTCACCATGTTGGAAAGGATTCATTGTTCCGGGATCAACATTTAAATATGGATCGAGCTTCTGCATGGTGACGCGGATTCCGCGAGCTACGAGTAATCGACCTAAGGATGAAGCAGTGAGGCCTTTGCCTAAACTAGAGGCGACTCCGCCGGTTACAAAAATATGTTTGGTCACATGCGGCTGGCTCATGGAAGTCCAACCTATCATCGAAGCGGGCTCTATCCTCGCAATGCCAGAAGTTCGGCGGCGTGTTCTCGCGCACTCACCGATTGATCTAGTCCTGCAAGCATGCGAGCGATCTCCTCGACTCGTTCCTGACTTTCAATGCGAGAGACTCCAGATGCCACAACTGAACCATCACTGCTCTTCTTCACCACGAAATGTGTGTCGGCCCAGGCAGCTACCTGCGGAAGGTGTGTCACGACAATAACTTGAGACTTCTTGGAAAGTTGATGAAGTCTCTTGCCCACTTCAATAGCAGCTTTCCCACCAACGCCTGCATCTACTTCGTCAAAAATATAGGTACCCACTGGATTTGTTTCAGCTATAACAACTTCTAGACCGAGCATGATGCGAGACATCTCGCCACCACTTGCACCTTTGCCCAATGCAATTTTTGGACCATTTTCATGTCCCTGAATTGTCATCGTGATTTCATCACATCCGTTGATTGTGAAGTCATTCTCTTTTAGAGCCGATTGATAATCTGGCGAAGTAACATCAACAAAGAAAGTGGTATGTGGCATGGATAAAGCCTGAATTTCGCGCGAGACTGACTCGGATAACTTCTTCGCAGCAGATATCCTCTTCTCAGTTAATTTCTTCGCTGATTGCAGAAGTTCCTTTTTTCGAGTGAGCAATTCGCTCTCTAACTCATGAATTCTTTCGTCGCCACCTTCAAGATCTGCAAGAGATTCCTTACCATTCTTCGCTTTTGAAGCAAGAAGCACCAATTCATCATCAGGTGACTTATCTGTGCCCCATTTTCTAATAAATGAATTCAACTGTGACTTTCTCTCCTGCAAGGAATCTAGTCGTGAAGGGTCAGCTTCCAATGAGGTTGCATATGAAGCTAAATCCGTACCGGCATCATCCAAAATAAATACAGCTTC
>WLCS01000065.1 GCA_009705185.1 Actinomycetota bacterium | reverse complement strand
GCCGAAATCTGAAATGTCATCAGGCAATTCAATATGTGAAGAAATTGCATAACTCGCAGCTGAAAGTGCGACCGCAATTTGTTTCTTGGTCGAATCTGCAATTCCACCTTCAACAGCTGAATCAAAGAGGGTACGAGCAATTGTTCTTACCTGCACCAAAGTATGTTCTGCTGCAATTCCTTCTACATAAATTTCTTCTGCTTCATCTCTCTCTGCCGTGGGAAACCATCGCGCATGACTTCTGGCTTCCACTGACTGCGCACGAATAGCTGGAACTTCTTCAACTAATAGTCGAGCTCGAGCTAACCATTTACCTGCATCCTTTTGAGAATACCCAGCAGCAACGCCTTCGGACATTTCTGCCAACAACGCTGCTGCTTTTGTACTGACGCTCTTAATTTGAATACGTGCTCGACCAACTGGTGTATTTGGATGGGAGAAGTACGAAAAGAAAATTGCAATCGTTGCACCAATAAGTGTCGAACCAAGACGACTGAGTGCAGTGCTCTCTGATATTCCAGGGCCAATAACAATGAGAGCTGTAACTGGAACATTAACTGAAGCGACTTCACCAAGATGGAGTCCTCGAGCAACTACAGCGCACAAAATGATTGTTGTAGCCACCGCAAGAAAACCAAAATTGAAAAGGGTCACTGTAAGAAGGGCGATACCTGCGCCTATTGCAGTTCCTACGATTTGTCCGAAACCTTCTCGCATCGATTTATGTAATGAAATACGTATGCTGAGCGTTGAAACAATTGCAGCGACTACCCCGCCATTATGAATGAGCTGATCGCCCACAAACCAAGAAACACCACCGGATATTCCAGCAACGATGATCTGGCGAACCCAGTTCTTGCGGTTCCTAAAGAGATTGATGAAAGATTTAAACATTAAGAGAAGTTTACGCCTCTCGAGTGAGATTAGGATGCAACCATGACCACTCTTGCACCGACTGATGATGAACTTCGTAAGTTGCTGCTCGCTGTCCACTCAATAGCAATTGTTGGAGTTTCGGCAAACCCTGAGAGAGCTAGTTATCAGGTTGCTCGATATCTGCAGAAGAACTCAGATTACGAATTATTCTTTGTAAATCCATCCGAGGAAGAAATTCTCGGTCAAAAAGTCTATAAATCTTTAAGCGAAATTGAGCAGGAAATAGATTTGGTTGATGTTTTTCGCAAACCATCAGATTGTTTGGAAGTGCTTCACCAAGCGATATCTATAAAGGCAAAAAATATTTGGCTTCAACTTGGGATATCTGTAGCTGAGGTTGCAAGTGAAGGTGCAGAAGCAGGACTCGGCGTAATCATGGATCGATGCATCAAAATTGATCACGCCAAATTACTTGGGAATTCTTAACCCTTGCATTCCGCCATCTACAGCCAGTGATGTTCCAGTTGTTGAACCTTGAAGCGGACTCGCTAAATAGCAGAGAGCGCGAGCAACTTCTTCAGCACTGACTAATCTTCCAAGTGGTTGACGCGCTTCGAGAGCTTTCTTCTCTGCAGCAGGATCAGCTGCTTGCGCCAATAGACGTTGCACCCATGGAGTATCTGCAGTTCCTGGATTCACGCAATTAACTCGCACGCCATCAACAATATGATCATTTGCCATTGCCATCGTCAGTGAAAGAACTGCGCCTTTACTTGCACTGTAAAGAGCCCGTTTTGGAATTCCAGCAGTTGCTGCAACAGAACAAACATTTGTTACAGATGCAGATTTACTCTTGCGAAGAAGTGGAAGCGCCGAACGAACTGTTCGCACGATTCCGACAACGTTGACATTCATGACTTTCGCCCATTCTTCAGATGGGTTGGCTTCGACTGTGCCGACGGCGCTAATTGCAGCGCTGTTAATAAGAATGTCTAATGCGGAAATCTTTGAAAACGCTGCCGCGACAGATGCGTCATCACCAACGTCGCACTGAAGCCACTCGCCGTGTTCAGCTATTCCACCTTCGGCAATATCTAATCCATAAACCTTTGCGCCGCCATCAGCAAGAATTTTGAGTGTTGCTAATCCGATTCCTGAACCCGCACCAGTGACTGCAGCGGTGAGACCTTTGAATTCTGAACTCATGCGTTTACCCATTCTTTTCCGGTAGGAAATGTGAAATCTGCAATTGATTGAGCAAACATTTCTCCACCGGCACCAGGCTCAGTTGGAGGCATGTAATGCGCATTTTGGATATTCGTTGGAACGACAAAGTGTTCGTGCAAGTGATCAACAAATTCAACGACACGATCAGGGTGATGGCCAGATACTGCCACTGCATCAAACATCGCAAGGTGCTGCACTAATTCGCAGAGTCCGACTCCACCTGCATGTGGACACACTGGAACACCAAATTTTGCAGCCATCAAGATGTTCGCAATATTTTCATTTACGCCCGCAACTCGAGTTGCATCGATTTGCATGAATGAGAATGACTTAGCCTGCAACATCTGCTTGAAAAGTATGCGGTTCATGCCGTGTTCGCCAGTTGCAACTCGTACAGGAGCGATTGCCTTTGCAATTGCTGCATGACCCAAAACATCATCAGGATTAGTTGGTTCTTCAACCCAGTGAAGATTTACATCTCCGATTCCCTTAATCCATTCAATTGCTTGGTTTACATCCCAAACTTGGTTTGCATCAATAGAGATCTTGATATCTGGACCTACGGCTTCGCGTGCAAGTTTTAATCTGCGCTTGTCATCTTCAAGAGATCCACCACATTTTAATTTGATGAGTTTGTATCCATCTGCAACGGCTTCCTTTGCAAGACGAACCATCTTCTCGTCTGTGTAACCAAGCCAACCTGGAGTAGTTGTATATGCAGGTAAACCCTCTGCACGAAGCTTTGCTTCGTTCGCAGCACGTTGTGGGACAGTCTTGCGCAAGATTTCAAGAGCTTCATCTTTAGTAAGGGCGTCGGTGATGTAACGGAAATCAACAAGTTCAACAATTTCTTCTGGTGTTAAATCTGAAAGGAATTTCCAAAGCGGTTTCTTCGCATGCTTTGTTACTAAATCCCAAGCTGCGGTAATGACAGCACCGGCTGCCATTTGCGTAACACCCTTTTCTGGTCCTAGCCAACGGATTTGTGAATCGCGAACCAAGCTGCGTGCAAAATCTCCCATGCTTGTAGATAGATCATCTAAGTCACGACCGACGGCGTACGGTGCAAGTTGCGCAATAGTTTCGCATTGCAAATCATTGCCGCGTCCGCATGTAAAAACAAAACCGTGACCTTGTAAATTAGGATCATCAGTTTCTAATATAACTAGTGCGGCCGAATAATCTGGTTCCTTATTCATTGCATCTGATCCGTCTAAACCACGTGACGTTGGAAAACGGACATCGACTGTTTTGAAACCAGTAATCTTCGGCATCATCATCCTTAATATTTAATAATTGACTATTCGCTTGGACCGAAAAATCATATATGATGATTTTATGGCGCGATACAGCGAGAAAGTTAAATTAAAAAGGTCAAACCTTGAAGTCACCCGAATAAGTTTAGGAACAGCACCACTTGGCGGCCTCTTCGCATCAGTAAGCGATAAAGATGGAGATGAACTGCTCAATAGGGCACTTGATCTAGGCATTAATTACTTCGACACCGCCCCTCAATATGGACACGGCATTGCCGAAAAGCGAGTTGGTAAAGTGCTTCGAAATGCAAAAGTTCCATTCATTGTTGAAACCAAGGTTGGTCGAGTTCTTAAGCATGTAGAAGGTGTTGAACCAGAAAAGTGGTTCCCAGATGCACCACGCGATATCGTGCCTGTTTACGATTATTCAAAAGATGGAATCAAGCGATCTTTCGAAGAGAGCCTCGAGCGATTAGGGCTGCCACATATTGATATTGTTTTAATGCACGATGCAGAGGATTACATTCCAGAAGCAATTGAAAATGCATTTCCTGTGTTGGCGGATTTGCGAAGCCAGGGTTTGATTAAGGCAATTGGTCTCGGAATGAATTATGTTGAGCCAGCACTTCAGATTATGAAGAACACTGATCTAGATATCGCACTGATTGCAGGTCGCTACACACTCTTAGATCAAATTGCGCAAGAAGAACTTTTTCCATACGCGCTTGCACACAACATTGATATCTCGATGGGCGGAATTCTTAACTCTGGCGTTTTGGCAAACCCTGCACCAGGTGCAACATATAACTACCTACCTGCCTCTGACGAAATTGTCGCTCGAGCCAAGAAAATATGTGACTTCTTGAAAGAGCGAAACGTGCCACTTATCGCAGCCGCTGTTCAATTTCCGATGCGTCATCCTGCTGTAACCGCAGTTGTCACTGGCCCAAGAAATGTGAGCGAGTTACAAACATATGTCGATAGTTTCGATTTCCCTATTCCCGAAAGTGTTTGGGTCGACCTTGAGAACTCTGGTTTAGTCGAAAGATTGAAGGTCTAAAAAGTGAGGCGAATCGGACAAGTAATTGGAATCCGTCCTCAAGATATCGAGGAATACGAACGTATCCACGCAGATGCTTGGCCTACTATCTTGGCAACAATAAAGAGAGCAAATATTCAGAACTACACAATTTTCAGATACGAACACTTGCTCTTTGCATACATGGAATACACCGGCACTGACTACGAAGCAGATATGGCGATGATCGCTGCAGATCCTGAGACCCAGCGTTGGTGGAAAATAACTGATGCGATGCAGGCACAAGTTCCTGAAGCTCGTGAAGGCGAGTGGTGGCACACAATTCCTGAAAACTTCCACGTCGACTAATCTGGAGAAAAATGAAATTTTCTGTTCTGCACACATCTGATTCTCAATATCGTTTTGCCGTAACAGTCGATGGCACCCATCGCACAATCGATGGCATACCAACCCTTACTGAAGCGTTTCATCTGACTCTTGCAGAGTTAAAAGATGCATCCACAAAAGCAAGCGCGGAAATTAAAGGAACACTTGCCGCACCGATTGCACCCGAAATTGAACTCTGGGGTGCTGGTGTTACCTATCTACGTTCTCGTGATGCACGTAAAGAGGAATCAGGCGTTCCTGATGTGTATCAAAGAGTGTATGAAGCAGACCGTCCAGAACTTTTCTTCAAATCAACAGCGGTTCGTGCGCGCGGTACCGGTGCAAAAATCGGTATCCGTTATGACAGCGCGGCTTCGGTACCAGAACCAGAAGTTGCGATTTTTATTAATAAGCATCGGGAAATTATTGGTTACGGAATTTGTAACGATGTCACATCACGATCAATCGAAGGCGAAAACCCTCTCTATCTCTCACAAGCAAAGATTTACATTGGCTCTACTTCACTGGGGCCAGATATCACTCCCTCTTGGCTTGCGCCGGCTGCCCAAGAGATGACCATCAAAGCAAAAATTCTTCGTGGCGCATCGACAACATGGGAAGCTCAAACATCACTCGGGCAGCTCAATCGCACTCTTGAAGATCTTGTTGATTACTTATTCCGCTGCCAAGACTTTCCACACGGTGTAATTCTCTCTACAGGTACAGGAATCGTTCCTCCAATGGATATCGCACTTGCCGCTGGCGACATTGTTGAAATCGATGTTGCGGGAGTTGGAGTTCTCACAAATACAGTTGAAGTAATTCCTGAAAGACTTAAGTAAGTGACCGATATAAAAGTTTGGACTCAGTGGTCTGACCTTAAAGTTCCTGCTGGAGTCACACTTCTATCACCTGAAAATTTCCCTTTAGATACTTCGGACTTATCCCAAGTTGATTTCTATGTTCCTACCTATATGACAGGTGCTAAGGGACTTTCATATGTAAGCAAGATGACTAATTTGAAAACCCTGCAAATGCCAAACGCTGGATATGAAGATGCACTTGCCCATCTTCGCCCCGGTTTAACTCTGTGTAATGCAACCGGCGTTCACGATGCATCGACTGCCGAACTCGCTGTCGGATTAGCAATTGCTTCTCGCCGTGGATTTTCAGAGTTTATGCAAGATCAAAAAGATGGCATTTGGAATCACCGCCGCTTTCCTGCTCTATCTGACAGCAAAGTTGGAATTGTTGGCTTTGGATCTATTGGAAAAGAAATCGCAAAGAAACTCTCTGTCTTTGATGTAAGCATCACCGCATTTACTCAATCGGGTAGAGATGGTTCGCTCACCATCGATCAGCTCGATAAACATCTGCCTAACCTGGATATCGTCATTTTGATTTTGCCCCTCACAGATTCTTCGCGCCACATGTTTGACGCAGCACGTTTATCGAAAATGAAGTCAGGAT
>WLCS01000064.1 GCA_009705185.1 Actinomycetota bacterium | reverse complement strand
GCAGCTAAAGAAATGCCTGTCATCACAGAGATGATTGAAATGACTTGTTCGTGAAAGACAACAACGCCTTCGGTTTCAGACAAGATAGGCAATAAATCTGGATGAATGATTTGTGCTGGGTTCCAGCCATGTCGCGCATTAAGAAATGGGCGAATCATGTCGCTCTTTACTGGCCCTGGCCTGAAAAGTGAAATATCAATAATGAGATCACTAAAGGTGCGAGGTTCAAGTTTTCCTACGAGTTCGCGTTGTCCTGGACTTTCAACTTGGAAAATTCCTAGTGTGCGCGTTGATTGAATGAGCGAGTAGGTATCTTTGTCATCAAGTGGCACCGCATCAATATCAATTTCTTTCTCTTCTACTCTTTTAATCTCGTGGATGGCATGTGCGATTGTGGACTGCATGCGTACGCCTAATATGTCGAGCTTAAGCAGGCCGATATCTTCGACATCATCTTTATCGAATTCGACCATAGGAAAACCACCGGCATTGAGTTGTATCGGCGCGCGATCAAGGAAAGATGCATCAGATAAGACCATCGCACATGGATGCATCGCAAGATGTCGCGGAAGGCCATCAAGGCGCGCGGCAAGAGCAATCGTGGCGCGAGTAAGAGGCGCTGATGTATTAAGTGATTTCAGTTCTGGCAACGAGTTCAGCGCTGCATCGATATTTCCTGCACGAATATGTGGCATTGACTTTGCAAGGAGATCTATCTCCATTGCAGGCATACCCAGAGCTGCTCCAGCATCGCGAATCGCATTACGTGCGCGATATGTATCGACCATCGCCACCGTGGCACACCGTGAGATTGCGCCGGGTTTGCTCCAATCTTGTGCGCCGTAACGTTTAAAGACCATGTCATAAATTTCAAGGCGGCGTGCAGATTCAACATCGATATCAATATCAGGAAGTGCGCGGCGCAGAGGTGAACAAAAACGTTCCATGAGTAAACCGTGCTGCATCGGATCAACGCCAGAAATTCCAAGTAAATGACAGATCAGTGATCCCGCACCACTGCCTCGAGCAGCTACACGAATATCTGCAGCCCGCGCCATATCGGTGATATCTGCAACGGTAAGAAAATAGGACTCGTATCCCAACGTTGCAACGGTTGCGAGTTCATCATCAAGACGTGCGCGTGCTTGAGCAATTGTTGCGCCATCGTTGTAGCGCCAATTGATTCCTGCTTCAGAACGAGTGCGCAGCAAGGTGCGCATAGCAGCTGCAGAATCCGCGCCGACAATATGTGCTTCGGGTAAATGAATTGCGCCTAAACCAATGTCTCGTTGCGGAGATAGCACTGCGCGCTCTGCCCACTGACGAGTTGTTTTAAGAAGTGCACGTGGTGTGCGCTCTCCTGCTGCTCGGGCAATTTCTGCAGCCAGTGAAACCATTTCATCTGTGCTCTTTAAATACGCTTCGGCATTGCGGCGTTCTACATTGCGCGGATGCAACGGAACTAATTGGCGGGCACAATCTAAAACATCTGCAACTGGTCCATCGGCGCGATCTCGCATGCGCACCGCATTGGTAATCACTGCATCAATATCGTTATCGCGAGCAAATATCAGCGATCGAGCGGCGTGAGCTGTAGAACGAGGACCGTTACCTGCAACTAAGTGCGAGACACATTCGATTGCATGATCTGCAAAGAGATCGCGGGTTTGGTTGAAAATATCTAGCGCTGCATCGGATCGATGGGCAGCGAGCGCTTGAGATACAGGTGATTCGGGGCCATGCAAGAGATGTAAGTGCGATGTATGGCTGCTAAATTTTTCAAGAAGTTCAAGAGTTAATACCGGTTTACGGTTATCGATATTCATATGAAGGCCCGTCATGAGCCGAACCAAACTGCGCCATCCCCCATCGCTGTGAGCAAGAATTGTCACGCGCGGTAAAACACCAGATGTATTGCCAAGGTGGATAGGGAGATTGATTCCGATAATGGGTGCAACGCCATGAGATACACACGCCTTTGTAAAACGAATGGCGCCAGCTAAACCATCGCGATCTGTCAGTGCGAGCGCAGGCATTTCAAGTTCTGATGCGCGCGCGACTAGATCGCGTGGTTGCGTTGTTCCGTATTTAAGTGAGTACGCACTTGCGGTGCGCAGATGAATGAAACTCATATGCGATCCACGAGTTAGATGGCCCTAATAATCCACTGCCCTGTTGTTTCATCGCGTTCGAGTTCGAAAGTTGTCAGCGCTCCAATAGGTGCCGCTTCAACTTTCCATAGTGCTCGTGCTTGATCATCAGGTCGAAACTTTCCGTCGCTAATGCGATTCCACCATCCACCTGCTTCGCACCATCTAGATAAGACTGAGTGGATGCGAAAACGTTTACCCCTAAAGGTGAATTCGATCGGCGTAAGTCCGCCATCAGATACGACCTCATGAGGCTTTACTACTTCTGCGCTCATTGCTCTTGCTTCTTCCCCTGACCTGTTGACGAAGACCCCTTGTGGGTATTCGAACAGATGTTCGAAAAGTAGTCCAGACCCCTGACAAGGGCAAGTCCCGCTCGCTCACGCTCAGATTGAGCCAGATCCGAGGCAGATAAGCGTGTCGATTGGGGAGATAGTTGAAATTTCAACTACTATTGCCCTGTACGAATCCCTTAACTCTTAGGAGAAACAATTGAACGCAGTACTAGTAATCGGGCGCATCCTTTTCGCCCTCCTTTTCATCACATCAGGTATCGCTCACTTCGCAAAGCTTGAAGCGATGACAGGGTATGCAAAGTACAAGAAGCTTCCAGCGGCGAAGTTCGGAGTACTTATCTCAGGTCTCTTCTTCCTTCTTGGCGGTATCTACATCGCAGCTGGATTCTGGGTTGACCTCGGTGCTCTTATGCTCGCAGTAACACTCGTTCTTGCAGCAATCATCTTCCACAACTACTGGAAAGAAACAGATGCAACAGCAAAGCAGAACGAAATGATCGCATTTAACAAGGATCTCGCTCTTGCAGGTGCTGCACTCATCCTCTTCGCACTCGTTGCAACAGGTGCAGTGACAGATTTCGGCCCAAGCGTTGGAACTCTGAACTTCTTCAACCTCTAAAAAGTCTGTACAGAACGCCCCTCGAGAAATCGGGGGGCGTTCTCATTTCACCTGAGAAGATATAGCCATGGAAATTTTCTCCGGGGAAATCATTGGCGCCCTCGTAACTGGAACTTTCATTGGCGCCGTGCTGGGTTTTGTCGGAGCCGGTGGAGCAATGCTCTCGGTTCCAATTCTTATCTACGGTTTTGGCTTTGATCCTAATCAAGCAACTACAGCTGCTCTTGCCGTTGTATTTCTTGCTGCAGCATCTGGCGTCATTCCTAAAGCGCGCAAGGGCCAAGTTCTCTACAGAGACGCACTCGTCATTTGGGGTATCGGACTTATTACCAACCTAGGTTTTTCTTCGATTGCAGATCAACTTCCGGATGCATTTATCACTACTGGATTTGCTGGAGTCCTGACATTTGCAGGTGTGTCGATGCTTCGCCCACCAAAGTTAGATGAACATAAACGCATGCCTGTGTCGGTGTTAATTCTTGTATCACTGGTGATTGGATCTATGACAGGCCTATTCGGAATAGGTGGTGGATTCCTAGCAATTCCAGTTCTAGTTCTCTTCTTTGGAACTCCGCAAAGTGTTGCTGCCGGAACTTCGCTTTTAATTATTTCGATTAATTCACTGACCGCATTCATTGGCCACAAGTCGCAGTGGAACGATGTGCAATGGCATATTCCAATTTTTATTGGATTAGCTGCCGTGATTGTGGCTCAACTCGCTTCTCACTTCTCGCATAAGACCAACCCAGCAATCTTGCGGAAATCTTTCGCTTCCCTACTTTTTGCAATCGCAGTATTTACACTGGCGCATACCTGGCTAATTAATTAATTTCACGCACTCTGATGTATTTTGCTTGAAGTGCAACAACAAAAAATAGTGAAACAGGAAAAATAAAGGCCACCGGCAGAGAAACTGCTTCTGCGATTCCACCCATAACAGTTGGCCCTGCAAAGTAGGCGCCAAATGCAATGAGTCCCACGCGAGCTAATCCAACTGAAGGCGCGACTCCTGGAACAGATGCGGCGGCCAAATAAAAAGCTGGGAAGAACGGCCCGATTCCAAAACCTGCTGCTGCAAAACCAATACAAACAATTACTAGCCCTGCAATCTGATGTGAATCTGAAAGTGGAATACCGATCGCGAGTGAAAGCCCCCAAGCGGTTCCCCCAAAAATACCTCCGTAACGAACTGTTCTTACGTGTCCCCACATTTCAAAGAATCGATCTCCAATTAATCTGCTGACAATCATTGCGATCGAAAATGAAGTAGCAGCTGCTGCAGTAAGACCTTTACCGATTCCCATATGGTCCTTGAGCAAAATACCGCTCCAATCGAAGGCGCCACCTTCTGGAATCAAAGAACAAATAAGACCTAAGCCAAGTGCCCACAAAAGTAAGGATTGCTTACCGAAAAGTGGAACTTTGGATTCAGTTGTAGTTCCTTCTTCACCTAGATGTCCATCTAAATCGGGAGGAAGCAAGAAATATGTTGCAATGAAATAGGCAACAAGTGTAATGAGCGATATCAAATATAAATTCTCACGTGGGGTGAGAACATGAGAAATTGCGCCACCCAATAATGTGGCAGCAAATGCGCCAACGCTCCAGAGCCCGTGGAAACTAGACATCCAGCGACCTTGCGTGTGCCGTTCGATTTCTACTGCTTGACCATTAAGTGCAACATCCATAAATGGAATACTGAAACCCATAATTAGTAAACCGAGCGCCAAGATTTCAACATTGGTCGCGTATCCCATAATCGCCACACCGAGAGGCAGAAGAACTCCGGATATTCGCACAACAATTTGCGACGCATACATATGAACAACGCGTCCTGCCAATTGCGCACCTGGAATTGCACCTGCCGTACTTGCAAGAAGCAGAAGCCCAAATTGACCATCGCTGAGACCTAGAGAATCCTTAATTTCGGGAATTCTCGGAACCCATGCGATCCCCGCAAAACCGAGTAAGAAAAATGATGCCCAGACTGCATTACGCGCACGAATTCCGCGTTGATAAATAGTCAGTGAGGCCGAAGACATTTGGCGAAGATATCTCATAAAGTTCGCATATGGATGGGATTCTCGAAAAAGCTGCAGTAAAAAGATTCCAAGAGGCTGCTCAAACTCTGGGCGTGAAAGGCCAAGTCAAAGTACTTGCAGATACCGCTCGCACCGCTGTAGATGCCGCCAATAGTTTGGGAATTGAAGTTGGTCAGATTGCATCGTCGCTGATTTTTAAACTTCCATCTGGCAATCCACTCTTAATTATTACTAGCGGTCGCCATCGCGTTGACACAGAGCTCGTCGCCAAGAATTTAAATATCCCAGATCTTGGTCGCGCTGATGCTAACTATGTAAAGGAAGTATCCGGATATTCAGTAGGTGGCGTTTCCCCTATCGGCTGGACTTCAACACCTGAAATCACACTCATTGATCAAGCACTCAATGATTACGACGTTGTATGGGCTGCATCTGGTCACCCACACGCTGTCTACCCAACATCTTTCGATGAACTCATAGCATGCACAAGTGCGACTCCAATGATTGTTGGCGATTAGTAATGAATACCTTAGGAATGATTGCAATCGTTGTAGAAGAATATGACTCAGCAATTGATCATTACACAAATGATCTCGGATTCACCCTTATCGAAGATAAAGAACTCTCCCCCGAAAAACGATGGGTTGTTATAGCCCCGAGTAATGAAGGGGCGAGAATCTTGTTGGCAAAGGCCTCAAACGAAGCTCAAACAGCTGCAATTGGAAATTCAACGGGTGGACGTGTTGGATTTTTCTTGTACACAGCAAACTTCTCTGAAACCTTTGAAGCTTACAGTTCACGAGGCATTGCATTTATCGAGACTCCTCGCAAAGAGAAATACGGACAGGTGGTCGTCTTTAAAGATAAATATGGCAATAAGTGGGATTTGATCGAGCAGGAGTAACTTCTACTTGATGAAAATCTCCACTCGGCGATTCATCGCAAGAGCAGCCTTACTTGTTCCCGATGCAACCGGCTTGTTCGATGCATACCAGCCTGTCTTAATTTTTTGATCCGGAAGTAATGAATGAATTAATCTCGCAACAGCCTTGGCTCGATTCTGCGAAAGTAACTCATTGTCGGTTCCGCCCTTGTTATCGGTGTGCCCGTAGCTCAACAGCGTTGATGAGCCAGATGCAGCAATTACCGAAGCCAATTCCTTAATAACTTTCTTTGAGGCATCGTTGATGAAGTATGTGCCTGTCGCAAAGT
>WLCS01000063.1 GCA_009705185.1 Actinomycetota bacterium | reverse complement strand
GGTATGCCATTGAATTAGGCGCCCCCGCGGGACTCTCGTCAGTGATCACGAGTATTCAACCGGTTCTCGTTTCATTGCTTGCGGTTCGTATATTGAAAGAGCCGTTAACCATGAGGCAGATTGCAGGTCTTGTTCTTGGATTAGCGGGCGTCTTCTTAGTTGTCCTGCCTAAGCTATCTCAAGCTGGTGGGTTTACTGCAGAGTCCGTGGGTTTTCTTGTGATGGGTTTACTCGGTAGCACTGCAGCGACGTTACTGCAAAAGAAAATTGGTCATTCAATTCCCTTGATGATTGGAACCACCTATCAATTCGGCATTGCAGGTGTGCTGCTACTTATGTTTTCCATCGCTACCGGGAGAACGCGTTTTGAATTAACACATACTGCTGTATGGGCAATGCTGTGGGCGGTACTCGTCACTTCAATTGCAGCAGTACTGCTATTGCTGTGGCTTCTTAACCGTGGATCCGCGGCAAAGGTATCGAGCCTTCTCTATCTAGTCCCACCCATGGCGGTAGTCCAAGCACTAGTACTTTTTGGGGAAAAGGTAAACGCCCAAGCAATCATCGGAATTGTGATGACGGCGTTGGGCGTTGCCTTAGTTCTTCGCAGTTAACAACTGCTTAGTGATGTCCTTCTAGTTCGCGACGTTCAGTCTCAGTAGCTTTTGGAACTGCAGTTGCAGTTGCACGTGAAATCCGATTACGAAGCTTGTTCTTGAGAGCACCCGGGCGACGTACTCCAGCACCATCTAGTTCAGGAAGTTCAAGAGGAGCAAGTTGCTCGTGTGAAGTCAGCAGCCATGCCTTCTCAGGTGAGATTGGTTCGTGAACTTCAACAAACTCACCGCTAGGCATACGCACTAGTCGACCTGTTTCGCGACCATGCAAGACAAGATCACGGTCTGCGCGTTGCAGCGACAGACAGAGTCGTTTAGTAATAATGAATGCAAGAGGCGGAAGTACAAGAACACCAATACGTGAGAACCACATCATTTGATTGATTGTGAGGTGGAAGGTTGTGGCAATGATGTCGTTACCACCGTTAAGAAGAGAAACGATTGTAAAGGTAAGTGCCATGGCACCAATCGCTGTGCGGTTTGGAGTATTGCGAGGACGATCAAGAAGATGATGTTCGCGCTTATCTCCAGTGGCCCAGCTTTCAATAAATGGATAGAGAGCAAGACCTGTAAACATAATTCCCGGCAAGATTAGCCCTGGGATCAAAATGTTCCACGAAATTGTGTGACCAAATGCGTGAGTCTCGATAGGTGGTGCCATACGTACTAAACCATCGAGCCATCCCATGTACCAGTCAGGTTGTGACCCTGCTGAAATTTGTCCAGGCGTGTAAGGGCCGTAGAGCCAAATGGGGTTAATCGATGCAACTGCACCGAGGAATGCTGTAACCCCGAAGACGATGAAGAAGAACCCACCAGCTTTAGCCATGTACACAGGCATTAATGGATAGCCAACAACATTCTTTTCGGTGCGTCCTGGACCAGGGAATTGTGTGTGCTTCTGGTACCAAACAAGCATCAAGTGCACGGTGATGAGTGCAAGGAAGATTCCTGGCAACAAAAGCACGTGCACTGTATAGATACGTGGAATAAATGCTTCGCCAGGAAATGCTCCACCGAATGCAAAGAATGCAATGTAGGAACCAACAAGTGGGAGGGCCTGAATAATTGCTTCAGCGATTCGGATACCTGTTCCTGAAAGTAAATCATCAGGCAGTGAGTAAC
Organism: Actinomycetota bacterium; assembly: GCA_009705185.1. Taxonomy (GTDB): domain Bacteria; phylum Actinomycetota; class Actinomycetes; order Nanopelagicales; family Nanopelagicaceae; genus Planktophila. Next base: position 4,578 of record WLCS01000063.1, on the reverse strand, counting down.
CCAGGAAGCCTTCAACGATTCCGAGAGTAAGAAGTCCGACTCCGATAATCCAGTTAAATTCGCGAGGCTTGCGGAATGCTCCAGTGAAATAAACGCGAAGCAAGTGAACGACGATTCCGACCATAAAAATCAACGCTGCCCAGTGGTGAATTTGACGCATCAAAAGACCACCGCGAACTTCAAATGAAATATCGAGAGTAGATGCGTATGCCGCAGACATCTTTAAACCTGAAAGTGGTTCGTAAGAACCTTCATAAATCACTTCACGCTGAGATGGATCAAACCAGAATGTGAGAAATGTTCCAGAGAGAAGGAGGATGACGAATGAGTACAAGCAGATTTCACCAAGAAGGAATGACCAGTGATCTGGGAAGACCTTTGTCAGGTTCTTCTTCATCCACTTTGCAGCGCCTGTACGGTCGTCTACATACCCCGCAACGTTGCCGGCAATTCTTTCGCGTGCTGTCATGATGATCGCTCCCAGAAGCTAGGTCCAACAGGTTCGGTAAATGGTGCTCCAGCAACTAAGTAGCCTTCTTCATCCACTGTGATATTTAACTGTGGAAGTGGTCGGGCCGCAGGTCCAAAAATGACTTTCGCAGCACGAGTCACGTCAAAGGTTGATTGGTGGCATGGGCAGAGAAGATGTTTTGTCTGTTGCTCATACAGTGCAACTGCGCATCCCATATGTGAACAAATCTTTGAGAAGGCGATGATGCCTTCATGGGTCCACGACAAACGTTCTGCATCAAGATTGAACTCTTCTGGACGCAGACGGATAAGCAGTACCGCATCTTTTCCAATGTTATTCAGTGTGCGCTCTTCACCTTCGGCAAGTTCGGGAAGAGTCTGTGCAACTGCGCCGACCTCAAGATCCTCTGGACGAATTGGGCGATCACCTGGATCTGTGACAAGGCGTGTGCCCTTCTTCCATGAAGTCTTGGTCAGATCATCTTTTGGAAGCGGACCAAGATCGCGAAGAAGTAGTAGGGGAGTAAGAGCTGAAAGACCAAGTGCTGCGCCAAGTGTGCGCTTAATCAGCGGGCGACGTCCAAGGCCAGCGGCAGATGCTCCGGCCTTCACTGTTTTTACGAATTCTTCACGATCTTCATCTTCAGAACGGAACTCGTGACGATGAGCAATTACTTCTTCATCAGGCATAAGTGTTTTAGCCCAATGAATAAGACCGGCTCCGATGCAGAAAAGGGCAATCGCCATTCCCATACCCAAACCAAGTTGATGAAGATTTGTGTTTCCTAGAACAGGGATGAAAATAAACTTGTCATCTTTGATGAAGATGTAAGAGTAGATAAGTAGAAGTGTTCCAATTGCTGAAAGCACAAAAAGAATTGCAACTTGTTGCTCCGCGCGAGCAGCAGCTTTGGGATCAGTATCTGCACGACGATGAACGTGAGCAGGAAGTCCTGGATCTTTTATGAGTTCGACTTCGTTAGACATTTATCTATCTCGCCTTCATCGCTAGCCAAACTGCAACACCAATGAGCAGTCCGATTCCAAGAGTCCATACAAGCAATCCTTCAGTAACAGGACCAACGCGACCGAGAGCAGCGCCACCAAGTTGTGGCTCTGATTCTGCTGCCTTGATCCATTTAATAATTGAAAGTTTCTCTTCAGGAGTGATCGTCTTATCGCTAAACACAGGCATTGATTGAGGTCCAGTAATCATCGCTTCGTAAATGTGTTTTGGCTCTACACCCATCAGAGTGGGTGCATATTTACCTTGAGTAAGCGCTCCACCTTGGGCGGCGAAGTTATGGCACATCGCGCAGTTAGTACGGAAAAGTTCGCCACCTTCAGCAACAGAACCGTCGCGCTCGTAATTAAGAACTTCATCTGCAGGAACTTCAGGTCCTGGCGCAAGAGAAGCAACATATGTTGCAAGTGCATTTACTTCTTCTGCGTTATATACAGGCTTCTTACGCATAGCCTGTGTGCTCATATCTGCCATTGGCATGCGGCCTGTGCCTACTTGGAAGTCAACCGAAGCTGCTCCAACGCCAATCAGAGAAGGTGCAATCTCTCCACCTTCGGCATTGAGGCCGTGGCAAGAAGAACAACCCTTAAGGAAAAGTTGTTTTCCTTCTTCGATAGTGACGGCGCGATCTGCGACGGATTGAGTTTCGGAATTAACCGCGCTGGCAACTTGAAATGTAGTTCCGATGGTGAAGAGAGCAAAGATCAAGAGAATTGGTCCTGCTGCACGATGTCTGCGTAGACGCGAGAGACGCTTCACTGTATTCCTTTCAGTTGGGTGGTTAATTATTTGATGAGATAAATTGCAGAGAAGAGAGCGATCCAAACAACATCAACAAAGTGCCAGTAGTACGAGACTACGATTGCTGTTGTTGCTTGGCCTTGTGTAAATCGACGAGCTTTAGCAACACGAACCATCACAATAAGGAAAGCAATGAGTCCACCAGTTACGTGAAGTCCGTGGAAACCTGTGGCAATGTAAAAGACTGACCCGTAGGCCACTGATGAAAGAGTGAGACCTTCAGTGACTAATGATGCGTATTCATAAATCTGGCCGGCGATAAAGAATCCGCCCATAAGGAATGTCAGCGAAAACCATTCGCGCATTCCCCAAGAGGTGAACTTAAATAGTGAACCAGTGCGACGTGCCTGATAACGCTCTGCAGCAAATACTCCGAACTGACATGTAACGGAGGAAAGAACAAGAACGGTTGTGTTTAACGCAGCAAAGGGAATGTTGAGAACTTCAGTTGACTCTAACCAAATTGCTGGACCTTGCACTGCGCGAGTAGTGAAGTACATTGCAAAGAGTGCGGCGAAGAACATGAGCTCACTGGAGAGCCAAACGATTGTTCCGACGGCCACCAAGTTAGGTCGGGTGATCTTGTGATGTGCGCTCACGCTGGTGCTTGTCATGGGTGGCATTATTCCCGAAAAGGCGCGCACAAACCTATTTAAGAGGGGCCAGAAAGCCACGTATTTGTGCTGGAAGTAGGTGAAAAGGGTCACCCATTTTTGAGAGTCGACAAGGCGGGTATCCCGATTAGACTTCAGCCATGTCCGACGTTTCTGGTGGCCGCGAACGTAAGTATTCGATCGCCCTTTATTCAGATGATTCAAACGTTCGCCAGGCTGTGATTTCAGCTCTCGGCACACGTGTTGCCCCAGATATGGCAGAACATGTCATCCATCAATTCGCAACCGGACCAGCCCTCAGACTTTTTGTGGATTCAAAGAAACCTGGAACAGATTCGCCAATTGATTTGTTTATCTTGGATGGTGAATCAGTACCCGAAGGTGGCCTTGGCATTGCGCGCCAACTCAAAGATGAAGTTTTCAACTGCCCTCCGGTGCTTGTGATGACCGGTAGAAAAGCAGATGCATGGCTAGCAGCGTGGTCTCGAGCAGAAGCCAATGTCTTGCACCCAGTAGATCCATTTACTCTTGCACATACGGTCGCTGATTTATTGCGTACCCGTACAGCTTCTTTATCATCGCAATAAGGGCCGGAAATTTAGGCGATGGCTGAAAATACTCCGACGTGGAGTGCGTGTATCAGCAAGATTCAGTCGGGACTCGACCTCGAACCTTTTGAAATTCAAAGTGTGATGCGTGAAATTTTGTCGGGTTCTGCAAATACTGAAGGTATTAAAGAGTTTCTTCTTGCACTAAAAAATAAGGGCGAAACATCTGAAGAGGTAGGGGCTTTAGTTGCCGAGATGTATGCGCATAGCGCCCCAATAAATATCTCCGAAAGAGCAGTAGACACTGTTGGCACGGGCGGAGACGGAGCCAACACAATCAACATTTCGACGACCGCCGCAATTGTTGCTGCCGCCGCAGGTGTTCGTGTTGTCAAACATGGATCACGCGCAGTGTCATCGAAATCTGGCGCCTCAGATTTCTTGGAAGCGCTAGGTGTTGTGCCGGGACTGGACGGCAAAGGCGTAGAACGCACCGTCGCCGAATTGGGAATTGGTTTCTGCTTTGCTCCTGTTTTTCATCCCTCAATGCGTTTTGCGGCACCCGCTCGTAAAGAACTTGGAGTAGCAACCATCTTTAACATTCTTGGGCCACTTTCTAATCCGGCTAAACCGAAAGCTGCAGCTATAGGTGTTGCAAATGATCGAATGCACTTAGTGATGGCTCAAGTTCTTGCAGAGAAGGGTTGTGATGGTTTTGTTTTTCGAGGCGATGACGGCCTCGATGAAATAACTCTTGCTACAACGACATCTGTACTTTCGATTGGCAGAGCCGAAATTTCGAGCGATCGAATTGATGCGAAAGACTTCGGTTTAGATAACGCACCAGTGGAGGCGCTCGTTGGGGGAGATGCACAGGAGAATGCACGAATAAGTCGCGCAATCTTTTCTGGCGAACGTGGCGCACCTCGGGATGCGGTACTTCTCAATGCAGCAGCGGCAATCGCAGCCTTCGAGGGAGATTTAGATGTAGATATCAAGGTGCGATTGACTGCAGGATTGCAGCGCGCTGTAAAAGCAATTGATTCTGGCGATGCAACTATTTTGCTGGAGAAGTGGGTAGCTTTGACTCAGGAGATTTCTGCTTCTTAGTTTTCTTTCC
>WLCS01000062.1 GCA_009705185.1 Actinomycetota bacterium | reverse complement strand
TCATGGAACGTCCGATAAATGCGACTTTGCGATTATGTAGTGCTGCTGTATCAATTACTTGCTGCACTCTATGAACATGCGAGCTAAAAGAAGCCACAATTACTCGGCGCTTAGTTGAAGCAATCACTCTGTTCAGCGCCGGCATAATTTCACGCTCTGAAGGTGTAAAGCCTGGGATATCGGCATTTGTTGAATCAACTAAGAAGAGGTCGACGCCTTCTTCACCAAGACGTGCAAAAGTGCGCAAATCTGTAATACGCCCGTCGAGTGGCAATTGATCCATCTTGAAATCACCGGTGTGTAAAACAGTTCCAGCCTTTGTATGAATTGCGACAGCAAGTGCATCAGGAATTGAGTGATTGACTGCGACGAATTCAAGTTCAAAGGGCCCAACATCTTCACGCATTTCTTCGCGCACTTCGCGTGTCAACGGGGAAATTCGATGTTCTTTACACTTCGCTGCAATCAGAGCGATAGTCAGCGGCGATCCGTAAACTGGAATGTCTCCCCTTTCGCGAAGTAAATACGGGACAGCGCCAATGTGATCTTCGTGGCCATGTGTGAGAAATAAACCGACAACATCGTCAAGGCGATCTCTTATGTAGCTAAAGTCCGGGAGAATTAAATCGATTCCAGGCTGATTATCTTCTGGGAAGAGCACGCCACAATCGACAATAAGTAATTTGCCATTGATTTCGTACACGGTCATATTTCGACCGATTTCAGAGATGCCACCCAGCGCAACGATGCGCAACGCATCGGGAGCTAGTTTGCTAGGAGTGCCTAAATTTGGATGTGGGTGCTGTGTCATACAGAGATCAGTTAATTCTTTAGTGTGACGCCACCAGCAGTGAGATCTTTACGCAATTGCTCGATCTGTGCTTCGGTTGCATCAACGAGTGGCAGACGTGTTGTTCCTCCGGGAAGTCCCATGAGTGACATCGCTGCCTTGGTCAAAATTGCACCTTGTGTGCGGAATGTTCCGGTAAATACTGGAAGAAGTTCTTGATGAATCGCAAGCGCCTTTGGAGCATCTCCTGCAAACCAAGAATCAAGCATTGCTTTGAGTTTTAGTCCGACTGTATGGCCACACACTGAAACGAAACCAACAGCGCCAACAGATAAGAATGGCAGATTCAGAATGTCATCACCAGAATAAACAGGAATATCACAACGCTTGATTACCCAAGAGGTTGCAGCAATATTTCCTTTAGCGTCCTTAAGAGCAACAATATTTTCTACAGTCTCAAAAAGTTTAACGATTGTGTCAGATTCAATTTCGACACCGGTGCGGCCTGGAATGTCGTACATCATGATTGGAAGATCAGTGGCGGCAGCTACTGCACGAAAGTGCGCTTCGATTCCCGCTTGTGGTGGTTTGTTGTAATACGGGGTGACAACTAATAATCCATCAGCGCCAGCTTCTTGTGATCGCTTTGCTTGTTCGACCGTATACGAAGTTTCGTTATCTCCTGCTCCTGAAAGCACGGTGATATTTTTTCCAACAACACTCTTTACAACTTTGATAATTTCAAGTTTCTCAGATGACTTGGTAGTGGGAGCTTCTCCGGTTGTTCCGTTGACGGCAATTCCATCATGTCCTGTATCAACTAAATGCTGAGCAAGCTTTGCAACGCCATCCCAATCAATTGCACCATCTTGTGTAAATGGCGTCACCATTGCGGTGATTAATCGACCAAAAGGAGGCTGGATACTCATCTGCGAATCTTATCGCTTAAGGTGCGATACGACCAGATTTTTCAAATGCTCCGTAGGTAAGAGGCATTAATTTCGCAAATTCTGCTTCCATTTTTTCAGCGACCATCTCAATTTCCCTTTGTGGATAGCTTGGGAAATGAGAACCTTCGCGGGATGTACGCAGTGAAAGAAAATTCATCAATGCGCGGGCGTTCATAGTTACATACATCGATGAATATGTTGCAACTGGTAATACAGCGCGCGCTACTTCACGAGCTACTCCTGCTTCGAGCATTTTTTGATATGACTCGTATGCAACTACATAGGCATCTTTCATCGCCTTTACGGTAATTTCATATTGTTCTGTTGTTCCATCTTCAAATGTGTAAGCACCTGTCTTGCCCACTTGAATCAACTTGCGCTCTTTAGAAGGAACATAGAAAACTGGTTTAAGTTCGCGATATCGACCTGATTCTTCATTATAAGAAGCAATGCGATGGCGCATAAATTCGCGGAATACGAAAATAGGTGCTGAGATGAAAAATGTCATCGAGGTATGTTCAAATGGTGATCCGTGGCGTTCGCGAGCAAGATAATTAATGAGCCCAGCAGAACGTGCAGGATCTTCACCAATTTCATCCATTGACTGCTCTCCGGCAGTTGATACGCGCGCTGCCCAAATAACATCAGCATCGCTTGCACTTGCCTTGATGAGCTCTACAGATACATCGTCTCTAAAAATTACGGTCTCAGACATGTCCGCACCTTATCTACTAACCCCCCTACCCTTATTGGATATCTAGGGCAGAATGTCCGCGTGTCCAGAGTGAACCGCGCCACCGTTACTCAAAGTCTGAGTGTTTCCTTCACTGTTGGCCTCTATGGAATCGCATTTGGTGCAGCTGGAATAGCGGCTGGCTTTTCACTTCTCCAAACAAGCTTGCTCTCACTTCTGACTTTTTCTGGAGCATCACAATTTGCTGTAGTGGGTGTGATGGGCGCGGGTGGAAGTTCGATCTCAGCAATAGCAACTGCTTCGCTTCTCGGAATTCGAAATGGGCTGTATGGATTAAGAATGGCGCCAATTCTTAAAGTGCGTGGTGCACAACGAATCGTTGCAGCGCAAGTAACAATAGATGAATCAACGGGTGTTGCAATTGGACAAGAAAATCTTGGAAACGATGCAATGAAAGCCGGTTTCTGGCTTACAGGTTTTGGTGTGTATTTCTTCTGGAATCTCTTCACGATTGTGGGCGCTCTTGGTGCGCAAGCTATGGGAAATCCTTCGGCATGGGGTCTTGATGCAGCAGTGCCTGCAGCTTTTTTAGGTCTTGTGTGGCCACGTTTAAATTCTTCATTTGAAAAAACCTTAGCTGCGCTCTCGCTCATTCTTGCAGTCGTGCTTTCACCATTTATTTCAGCAGGACTTCCGATTATTGCAACCTCTCTTCTGGCTGTTGCCTTCGGATGGAAGGTGCGCTCATGAACGCATTATGGATCGGTGTTATCGGAACGAGCGTTCTGGCTTTTGCGCTGAAATATTTAGGGCATTCAGTACCGGAAAAATTCTTAACTAACCCGCGCATGCTCAGAATTAACACACTTATTCCTATTGCACTGTTAAGTGCCCTAGTGGGAGTTCAAACAATTACCGAAAAAGGAAAGTGGGTAATCGACCAGAGACTTGCTGGTGTCGCCGTTGCACTCGTTGCCCTAGCACTCAAGGCGCCATACTTTGTCGTCGTAATCTCTGCAGCAATTACTTCTGCAGCGCTATACAGGCTTTAGATAATTCCTAGTGAAGTCAGTTTCGCCTTCAAATCATTATCTGAAGGTTCGGTCATGTGAGTTCCATCTGAAAAGACAATGACCGGAATTGATTTTGCTCCGCCATTGATTTCCTGAACTTTTGCAGCGGCCGATTGATCGGCTTCAACATCAATGTGATTAACCTGGACATCTAGCTCTTCAAAGAGTCGCTTAGAACGACGACAATCTCCGCACCAGTCTGCGCCATACATTGTGATATCTGCGTGTGCCATTTCTTGCCTTTCGGTTACATAAAGTTTTCAAGGCCGAATGTCAGCCCTGGATGTGAAATCACTTGTCGAACGCCAAGTAATACACCTGGCATAAAACCTACACGGTCAATCGAATCGTGTCTGATTGAAAGAGTTTCTCCGATTCCGCCGAGTAATACTTCTTGATGTGCAACCAATCCTCGAAGGCGTACTGAGTGCACTGGAACGTCACCCACAGTTGCACCACGTGCGCCATCAAGTGATGTCGACGTTGCATCTGGCATTGCGGTGCGTCCAGCTTGCTTGCGCGCAGCGGACATAAGTTCGGCAGTGCGAGCTGCGGTGCCAGAGGGAGCATCAACTTTATTTGGATGATGCAATTCAATGATCTCTGCAGATTCGAAATACTTCGCAGCTTTAGTTGCGAACTCCATCATCAATACTGCCCCGATTGCAAAATTAGGCGCAATGAGTACGCCTGACTTTGACGAAGATAGTAAAGACTTAATTTTTGCTATACGTGAATCATCGAACCCCGTTGTACCAACTACGGCGCAAATATTGTTCTTAATAAGGAATTCCAGATTGGCCATCACAGAATCAGGTGTTGTGAAATCTACGACCACCTGTGCTCCTGCAGAAACTAAAGTATCTAGAGAATCTCCAAGATCTAGTTGTGCTACTAGTTCTAAATCTGCAGCTTCAGTAACCGCTTTAACAACTTCAGAGCCCATGCGACCACGAGAGCCTAGAACTGCAACTTTGATCATCTTCCTAACACCTTCTCGAATTTGGACTCATTCTTAAATGGTCCGACAAGAGCAAGCGTAGGCGTTTTGACCAAGAACTCGCTAGCAATTTCGCGAATGTCTTGAGCACTTACACGAGAAATGGCTTTAAGAATGTCATCAAAGTCCATCACCTGCCCGTACACAATTTCATTCTTTCCGATCCGACTCATTCGAGAACCCGTATCTTCTTGACTTAAGACAAGCGAGCCACGAACTGCGCCCTTTGCGCGTTCGATTTCTTCATGGGTCATACCGTTATCGGCAACATCTGCCAGGACTGCACGAATAATTTCAACAACTTCGATTGCTTTAGTGGGATTGCATCCTGCATAAAATCCCAGGACTCCAGAGCCGGCAAATTGTTGAGCGTATGCATAGACAGAATATGCAAGGCCACGCTTTTCTCGAATCTCTTGAAAGAGTCGAGATGACATTCCACCGCCTAGAGCTGCGGAGAGAACGCCCATAGCAAAACGTCGATCATCAGCTCGTGCGACGCCTTCCATTCCATAGAACATATGTGCCTGTTCGCTCTTCTTATAAAGAAGACCTACAGATTGTTGCTTTGAATTCTTAACAACTGTATTTGGGCGAACCACAGGCGCGGCCATGACATCCAAGAAATTATCGCGAGAAAGGGCTGCCTCGACCATCGCAACTACTTTCTTATGCTTAATGTTTCCAGCAACTGCAACAACTAAATCTTGAGGTAAATACTTCTTCTTGTAATAGTTAAATACTGTATTACGAGACATCGACTTGATTGAATCGACGGTTCCCAAAATTGGGCGCCCGATTGGAGTATCTCCGTAATAGGTATCGCTAAATAAATCGTGGACCAAATCGCTAGGGTCATCATCGCGCATTGCGATTTCCTCGAGCACAACTTTGCGCTCGGCATCAACATCGAGAGCTGTGACAATCGATGATGTAATCAAATCACTGACGACATCGATTGCCATTGGCAGATCGGTATCAATCACTCGCGCATAAAAGCAGGTGTATTCCTTTGAGGTAAATGCATTCATTTCCCCACCCACTGATTCAATGGAAGAAGAAATTTCTAAAGCAGTTCTGCTCGTTGTTCCCTTGAAAAGTAAGTGCTCTAAAAAGTGAGAAGCACCAGCCGTAGCCGGTGCTTCATCACGAGAACCTACATTGACCCAAATTCCCACAGCGGCGCTGCGCACTGACGGAACTTCTTCCGTAACAATGCGCAGACCACTTGAGTGAACTGAGCGCTTTACTGACATTTATTCAGCTGCTGGTGTTGTTCCATCTTCGAGAACTGGTACCAAAGAGAGCTTGCCCTTTGGATCGATCTCCCCGATTTCAACCTGAATCTTGTCGCCAACCTTCATGACATCTTCAAGATTCTCAATTCGCTTTCCACCATGCATCTTGCGAATTTGAGATACGTGGAGTAAGCCATCTTTACCTGGCATTAATGAAACGAATGCACCAAATGTTGCAAGCTTGACCACAGTACCGAGGTAGCGTTCGCCAACTTCTGGCATTTGTGGGTTAGCGATTGCATTGATCTGTGCGCGAGCAGCTTCTGCTGATGGTCCATCAGTTGCACCGATGTAGATAGTTCCATCATCTTCGATAGAAATCTCTGCGCCAGTTTCGTCTTGAATCTGGTTAATAATCTTTCCCTTAGGTCCGATTACTGCGCCAATCTGATCTACTGGAATCTTTACAGAGATGATGCGAGGAGCGTATTGGCTCATTTCATCAGGTGTATCGATTGCTTCATTCATGACATCGAGAATCGCAAGACGCGCTTCCTTTGCCTGGTGAAGTGCGCCAGCAAGAACTG
>WLCS01000061.1 GCA_009705185.1 Actinomycetota bacterium | reverse complement strand
GCTCTGCCGGACCGGAAGTTGAAATTGTGTAGCCAGCAGCAAGAAGTGCGCCAACAACAGTAGGGCCCATCCAGCCAGGACTTGGATGCGCTGCGCATCCAACAGGTTTATCGATTACGACAATGTCATCATCGTTATAAACAACGGTGAGACCTTCAAGTGGGGTGAGTGGAATTGGTTCTTGATTTACTTGTGCGGGAAGTAAAACTTCAATCACCTGTCCAGCAACAACTCGGTCAGATTTTCCCATTGCTTTGCCGCTTGTTGTGATGTCTCCATCTTCAAGTAATTTAACAATCGTTGTGCGAGAAAGGCCTAAAACACGTGTGAGGGCGCTATCAATTCTCTCGCCCTCTACGCCTTCGGGCACACTGAGCGTTCGCAATTCACGTGACATCAGCGCCTACCTTACCGGTGTTATTGGCGGGATATTTCGCACAGTTAATACAAAAGCCAAGAACGCAGCGATGACAATTGCTGAATCAGCGCAGTTAAACACTGGCCAATGAGGAATTTGAATCCAATCGATTACATGACCACTTAAAAATCCTGGTTCGCGGAATATGCGATCAGTGAGATTACCCAGCACTCCCCCTAAGAGCAGTCCTGCCGTTAACTGCCATCCGCGTGAAGAGATACGAGATGAGTAGTAAGTAATTGCAATGACCACAGCGAGAGATAGCAGGGCAAATAAAATAGTAAGTCCTGTTGCAAAACTAAATGCTGCTCCAGAATTTCTGACAAGAGTGAAGGTCAGAAAATCTCCAAGAATTCTTCTGGGAGTTGCGCTGAGTGCCGATACTGCCCATTGCTTTGATGCGAAATCAACTAGCCAGATACACCAAGCTGATAGCCATATCAATCGTGCGGATATGGTGCGGTGGCGCACGTTAGCGCCGCTCTTCTTTCTGCTTGCAAATCATGCACAAGGTTGCGCGCGGAAATACTTGTAGACGTGCTTTACCAATTGCAGATCCGCAATCTTCGCAGAATCCATAAGTTTTATTCTCAATGCGCTCAAGAGCTCTTTCAGTCTGAAGCACCATGTCACGCGCATTAATAACAAGTGACATTTCGTGTTCGCGTTCAAAAGTTTTAGTTCCAGAATCAGCTTGGTCATCTCCAGCACCCTCACCAGAATCTGCAATGAGATCATCCATCTCAGCTTCAACTGTGGCCAACTCTTTACGCAATCTTTCAAGATCTTGTGAAATCTCAACTTTAATCGCTTTAAGTTCTGCTGCAGTCCATGGTGCTTCACCTTCTGCTGCAACAACTGGAGTAGGTGCTGCCTTAATTGGTTTCAGCGGTGCAATCTTTTTGCCACTCTTTACTGGACGTGGCGGTGGCGGCATTACTAGTCGGCGCTCTTCAACAACTGGCGCAGCAGTGGGTGCAACAACTGTTGCTACAGAAACAGTCTGTGATTTTTCATCAACTGTCAGAGTTGTCTTTCCTACTTTGGATGGAAAGGGACGACCTGGAGCCTTCTTTACAGGAATTGATTTCTTTGCAGGAGCTTTTTTCACTGGTGCTTTTTTCGCAACCTTCTTCGCTGCAGCTTTCTTAGCAGGAGCTTTCTTCGCTACCTTCTTTGGAGCAGCTTTTTTGGCAGGCGCTTTTTTAGCGGGAGCCTTCTTGGCTGGTTTCTTAGCTACTTTTTTTCCTGGCACGCCGCGCACCTTATGCGTTTTTCTCTGCGTAACCAACTTTGCCACGCATGGTTTAGACTCTGAACCTGTAATACCTTGTACGAAAAGTGCGTTGAAGAGGCCATCACCTCGGGAGCACGCTGGAAGATCCGGTTGAAATTGTGAGCCGGGGTAGAACCAGCCGTGGCAAGTAAATAAAGAGGTATGTAGCCGCACCAGCGGATACATATAAGGCGGGTGGTACCGCGAACATCGTTTACGAAGTTCGTCCCTCCAAGAGTTATTAACTTCTTGGGGGATTTTTTATGTCATCACCATTTCGCGCGATTAGCGCACAGATTGATCTTCCTGCGATGGAACGTTCAATTTTGGAATTTTGGCAGAACAATAAAATCTTCGAAAAGAGCACTGAATCTCGTTCTCATGCAACCCCATGGACATTTTATGAAGGTCCACCCACTGCAAATGGAATGCCCGGAACGCACCACATCGAAGCGCGCGTATTTAAAGATGTGTTCCCTCGTTTTCAAACGATGAAGGGAAAGTATGTAACTCGTAAAGCTGGTTGGGATTGTCACGGACTACCCGTTGAAATTGCCGTTGAGAAAGAACTTGGATTTACAGGTAAAGGCGATATTGAAAAGTACGGCATCGCACCATTTAATGAGAAGTGCCGCGAATCTGTCACTCGACACGTAGATGCGTTTTCAACCATGACAGAGCGCATGGGCTTCTGGGTTGATTTCGATCAGGCATATTGGACCATGGCGCCTGAATATGTTGAATCCGTATGGTGGAGCTTAAAAGAAATTTGGAAGAAAGGTCTGCTTGTTCAAGATCATCGCGTTGCGCCATATTGTCCGCGATGTGGCACTGGACTCTCCGATCACGAACTTTCACAAGGGTACGAAACAGTTGTAGATCCATCAGTCTTTGTTCGATTCCCTGTTACTTCAGGAGAGCTCGCAGATTTAGAGGCATCACTTCTCGTATGGACAACAACTCCGTGGACACTTGTATCTAATACTGCTATCGCAGTGCACCCCGATGTTAATTACGTAGCAGTGCAAACAACAGTTGAAGAGCAGAGTGAAGTCTTACTGGTCGCAGAACCTCTTCTGGCTAAAGTGGGCGGCGAACATAAGATTCTCAAGACTTATCTAGGAAAAGATTTGGAGCGCGTCACTTACAAACGCCCCTTTGATTACATTGAAATTCCGGATTCACATTTCGTTGTCCTAGCAACCTATGTGACAACAGAGGATGGAACCGGACTTGTTCACCAGTCCCCTGCATTTGGTGCAGATGACTTGCAGGTCTGCCGCTCTTACGGCTTACCAGTCGTAAATCCAATTGCGCCCGATGGAACATTTCTAACCGATGTACCTGTTGTTGGAGGGATGTTCTTTAAAGATGCAGATAAGCCACTTGTAAAAGAACTTAAAGCCAGCGGAGCTCTCTACAAGCACCAACCATATGAACACGAATACCCACATTGCTGGCGCTGTCACACAGCGTTGATCTATTACGCGCAACCATCGTGGTACATCCGCACTACATCGATCAAAGATGAACTCATCCGTGAAAATCAAAAGACCGATTGGCACCCTGAAACAATTAAGACTGGGCGCTACGGTGATTGGCTGAATAACAATATTGACTGGGCGCTATCTCGTAACCGCTATTGGGGAACTCCGCTTCCTATCTGGCGCTGTGAAAACAAACATGAAGTCTGTGTTGATTCATTAAAGGAATTAGGAGCACTCGCAGGTCAAGAGCTCAGCAACTTAGATCCGCATCGCCCATTCGTCGATGACATTTCATTTGCGTGCGCAGAATGTTCTGCCACCATGAATCGCGTTCCTGAAGTCATTGACTGCTGGTATGACTCTGGCGCAATGCCGTTTGCTCAATGGGGATATCCGCACAAGGAAGGTTCAGTTGAGAAATTCAAGGCTGCCTACCCTGCTGACTTCATCTGCGAAGCAATCGATCAGACGCGTGGTTGGTTTTATACCTTGATGACTATTGGAACTCTTGTTTTTGATCAGAGTTCATATAAGAGCGTTCTCTGTCTTGGGCACATCCTTGATAAAGATGGTCGCAAGATGAGTAAGCATCTTGGAAATGTATTAGAACCAATCTCACTCATGGATCAGCACGGTGCAGATGCAGTGCGCTGGTACATGTTGGCCGCGGGATCTCCTTGGTCTGCGCGACGCGTTGGCCACGATGCAATCTCTGACGTTGTTCGCAAAACATTGCTTACCTACTGGAACACCATTTCTTTTCATGCACTCTATGCTCAAGCATCAAATTTTGATTTGTCGCAGAGCCCAGCGATAGCAGAACGTCCATTGATGGATCGCTGGATCGTGAGCGAACTCAATGCGCTGATCGCAGAAGTTGATCAGGCGTATTCAGAGTTTGATTCGCAGACTGCCGGAAAAGTTCTAGCTCGCTTCATTGATGACCTTTCAAATTGGTATGTACGTCGCTCCCGCCGCAGATTCTGGGAAGGTGACGTTGCAGCGCTCTCAACTCTCCACGAATGTCTAGTCACTCTGACTCAACTATTGGCACCTATGGTTCCATTTATTGCAGAACACACCTGGCAGGAATTAGTAAAGGTTGCCGATCCGCATGCAGCAGAGTCGGTTCACCTGACGGACTTCCCTGTTTCAGATGCATCTCTTATTAATCGTGGACTCAATGCTCACGTTGCTATGACTCGACGCGTTGTTGAACTAGGTCGCGCAGCACGCGCAGAGTCTGGAATCAAAATTCGTCAACCATTGCAGCGCGCGCTTATCTCTGCACAAGGCTGGTCAGAATTACCGGCAGATATGAAAGAACAGATCTCAGATGAACTCAATGTGATTGACCTTGAGGATATTGCCGATGCAGATGGAGATCTCGTTGATGTTTCCGTGAAGGCAAACTTCAAATCTCTGGGCGCAAAATATGGCAAAGCTGTTCAAGATGTAGCGAAACTAATTTCAGCGGCCAACGCACCTGAACTTGTTCGCACTTTGCGTGCAAGCGGTTCAACCTCTGTGGGTGAATTTGAAATAGCACTCGATGACTTAGTAATCACTGAAGTTCCAAAGAGTGGCTGGATGGTTTCAAGTCACGATGGTGAGAGCGTCGCGCTGGATCTTGCCCTCTCTCCTGAACTGATTGCGTCAGGACAGATACGCGAAGTCATCAGACTTATTCAAGAACGTCGCAAGAGCGATGGTTTTGATATTTCAGATCGCATTCATATCCGCTGGAGTGCACCTGCAGAATTAGTAGCCACTATCAACGCACATATCGCGCATATCTCTGAAGAGGTGCTCGCGTTATCTATGACTGAGGATTCATCTGTTGTAGAAGTTGAGAGTGAGCTTGGGGTAAATATCGTTCTAGCTAAGGCTTAGAGCAATACGCGGATTGCACCTTGTAGAAGGTTAATTGCAATAAGCAGAACGATAAATGAAAGATCGAGTGCGACCCCGCCTAAACGTAGAGGTGGCACAAAGCGCTGTACAAACTTCATTGGTGGATCTGTTATTGCATAAATAAACTCGATCAACGGCAACAGAATCGCATTGGGACGCCAATTGCGTGCAAACATACGAACGTAATCAATAATGATTCGAGCAAAGAGAGCTAACTTAAATAGCCCAAGTAATTGAATGAGGATTGAGGTAATCACGAAAAATTACTTCAGCTCTGGTTGAAGAATGTTGCTTGCGCAGCTGTTTTATCTTCATTGCTTACGCTGACATTTGCTGGCGATAGCAAGAAAACTTTCAAACTGATGCGCTCGATACGACCATGAAGACCGAAAACAAGTCCGCTTGCAAAGTCAACGAGGCGCTTGCGTTCGCTCTCTTCCATATCATCAAGATTAATGATGACTGGATTTCCTTCACGGTAATACTCTCCGACTTTGCGTGCTTCTGAATATGAACGAGGTTGCAAAGTAATAATGTTGTAAGAAGATGCTGGCTCTTCAATCATTGCTGGTTGAGTCGCTGCATGTGATCCAAGAACTGTCACGCCTGTGCGTTCACGTTGTGGACGTGATGCAACTTGACGCGAAGGTACTTCTGCAACTGTGGTCTCTTCATCTGTATCGACGAGGCCAAGGAAGCCCATCATTTTATTGAGTGCTGACATGTGACTAGGTTACCCGTGGGTGCTACGCGGACCGAGGATTTGGCTGCCGACTCTGATGTGTGTCGCACCGCAATCAACAGCTATTTCAAAGTCACCGGACATGCCAGCCGAAAGGTATGAAGCATTGGGAAAGGCCTTTTGGAAATCGCGATGTATCTCAGCAACTTTGGTAAACCCCACCTTGGGTTCGACGCCAAGAGGTAGAACGCACATCAGGCCCAGAATATTGATGTGGTTCAGAGCCGAAATTTCCTCAGCAAGATGAGAGAGGTTATCCGCCGAGACTCCCCCTCGCGCAGGATCGCCGTCGAGTGAAAGTTGAATAAATACATCAATCTCTTTTGTCAGCACACTTGCTAATTTCTTTGCGTGACTTAATTCATCGAGCGAATGAATGACATCTGCCCACCCTGAAATATCTCGTAGCTTTCTACTTTGAATTTCTCCCTGATAGTGCCACCTGCCAGCAACGATAGAAGATTTTTCAACACCTTCTTCGTTGCGATTCTCACCGAAATT
>WLCS01000060.1 GCA_009705185.1 Actinomycetota bacterium | reverse complement strand
TGTTACCTCTACCGCCTCGCTAAATATCTGTGCTTGAGTCATTCCGTTTTGTCCAGTGGTCGCATCAATCACAAGAAGAACTTCTGACACTGGTGCAACTTTTTCTACAACACGTTTAACTTTGCCAAGCTCTGCCATTAAATCGTTTTTGTTATGCAATCGACCAGCTGTGTCAATAATCAAGTAATTCACTTTCTCATCAACGGCGCGACGAGCGCTATCAAATGCGACCGCTGCCGGCTCCGCACCTTCTTTTCCAGAGACGGTCTGCACACCAATGCGATCTGCCCATGTACTGAGCTGTTCTACTGCGGCAGCTCTAAAAGTATCTGCAGCACCCAACAAAACGCTCTTATTCTCATCATGCAGAAGCGTTGCCAACTTCGCTACAGAAGTGGTCTTGCCTGTTCCATTTACGCCAACGACAAGAACTATTTGAGTTAAATCTCCTGCGCACAGTTGGCGGTTCTTACTTGAGAATTTTGAACGCAATATCTCTTTCATTGCATTTTCAACATCATCGCCAGGAAGTTTCTTTGCTTCATGAATAAGCGATGTAACCAAAGCTGGTCCTAAATCCGATGCCAGGAGTTCACTTTCAATATCTGCCCATTCAACGACGGAGGCAGTGGAGGTTCCCCGTACTTTTGCAATTAATCGATTGAAGAGACCCATGATTAAAAGAGCCTACTTGTTAAGCGGTTTCAGATTCACGTAAACGTTGTGAAATTACTTCTGTAACACCATCGCCGCGCATAGTTACGCCATACAGAGCGTCAGCAATTTCCATGGTGCGCTTCTGGTGAGTAATGATGATCAACTGTGAGCTCTCGCGAAGCTCTTCAAAGATTGTTAATAGGCGGCCAAGGTTTACATCATCAAGGGCTGCTTCGACTTCGTCGAGTACATAGAACGGACTTGGACGGGATTTAAAGATTGCAACAAGCATCGCAACTGCTGTGAGAGATTTTTCTCCACCAGAGAGAAGAGAAAGTCGCTTGACGCGCTTTCCTGGAGGACGAGCCTCTACATCAACACCAGTATTTAGTAAATCATCTGGGTTTGAAAGGAAGAGGCGACCATCTCCACCAGGGAAGAGGCGAGAGAAAATATCCTTGAAATGCTCGGCTACTTCTTCATACGCTTCCATAAAGATTTGCTGTACGCGATCATCGACTTCCTTGATGATGTCGAGAAGATCTTTCTTTGTATTCTTCAAATCTTCAAGCTGTTCTGCCAAGAACTTCAGGCGCTCTTCAAGCGCGTTATATTCTTCAAGAGCAAGAGGGTTGATCTTTCCAAGGAGTGTGAGTGAGCGCTCAGTTGCAGCAAGTCGCTTCTCCTGTTGATCTCTGCGATATGGAATGAGTTCTGTTGCAACAATTTCACCGGATTCAGTTTCAATAAATGTAGGAACATCTTTATCTGGACCGTATTCACCAATGAGAGTTGGGATATCGATTCCGAGTTCTTCAACTGCTTTGGTCTGAAGTGCTTCAACGCGCATGCGCTGTTCTGCGCGAGCAATCTCATCGCGGTGAACACTGGAAGTCAGTTGATCGAGTTCGGCTGTGAGTTCGCGATTGCGTGCGCGCACTGTAAGAGTTTCGCCTTCACGATCAGCGCGGTTTGCCTCAAGACGTGAACGTTCAGTTTGTGCTTTGGCAATAGAGCGTTCAAGGTTGATAAGGACCTCATATGCCGCCTCAGCAATTGCTTGAGAAATAATCGCACCGCGTGCACGTGCGCCTCGACGAGAAACTGCGCGCTCAGAAGCTTCGCGCTCTGCTTGAGCTGATTCTTCAAGTGCTAAGGCACGAGCTGCAATTGATGCAACTCTTTCTTCAGAAGTTCGCATTGCAAGTCGTGCTTCAACTTCAGTGGTACGAGCCTGAGAAACTGCATTGCGCAGATTTTCGGCAACAGAGTGATCTGGTTCTGCAATCTCACCGTGATGCTGCATCTGGTTACTTGCGATAGAAAGTTCGTTCTCGTCGCGCGATTTTGCAGCTGAGGCTTCATTGATTGCCAATGTAAGGCGTTCTACTTCAGCTGTTGCAGACTTTGCGTTTTGCCCAGATACCGCAAGTTGTTCAGTAAGTGCAGCAATGCGAGCATCGGATTCATTGAGCTTTGCTAACGCTGAATCGAAATCAGCCTGCTTGCCCTCCACATCGGTTGCCGCAGAGGCAATTTCAAATTTCAGACGGTCGCATTTATGGTTTAAATCTTCAAGGTTCTTTGCTAGCTCTTCAATGAGCGCCTTAATCTCGATCAGTGAGGTCGATGAAGCAGATCCACCACGAGCGCGGTGGGATGTAAGAACATCTCCATCTCGTGTTACTACTGTGACGCTTCGATGTTGGCGAAGTATGCCTTCGGCCTCGCGTGCATTTTCTGCAACAACAGTTGATGAGAGTAATGAGGCAAGAAGTTCAGAAATTTCATTCGAACGAATATGACTCAGTAGAGTCGGCAATCCACTTGGAGCACTCGTCGTTGGTTGAGCTCCTGGTTCGTAGACCAAAACATCTGCTTGTCCGAGATTTTCACTGCGCAAAGTTGTTAAAGCGCTGACAGCAGAAGATAAATCTTTTACAACAACTGCATTAGCAAGAGACCCTAGCGCTGCTGCAGTAGCGGCTTCCCAACCAGCATCTATTTGAATCAGTGAAGCGACGCTTCCAAGAATTTGTACTCCTCGTGCATCACGAATCAGCGCTGCGGCACCATCGCGAGTATTTGATGTCAAACGCATTGCTTCAAGTTTTGATTCTGTTGAATTGCGTTCGCGATCTGCTACGCGCTCTGCATCGACTAAGTCAGCGTGTGCTTTCTTTGCGTTATCCAAAGCGCTCTTTGCTTGCTCAAATTGTGAATCTAGGCCTTGCTCTCCAGCATCAGCATTTCCAATTTCCATTTCATACTTTGCGTAATCACTCTTGGCGCTATCGACGCGAGATTGAGCTTCAGAACGCGCTGCCTCTAGGCGAGTGATTTCTTCAGTAATTGCTTCAAGTCGAGCAGCTAGAGATTTAATGTGCCCTTCTTGACGCGCTGTTCCTTCACGTTGATCAGCAATCGCGCGCATGGCTGCTGCAATTGTGTCTTCTTCTGCTTTCAAAGAACTTTCGGCACTTGCCAGTGCATTTGTTGCGGCAAGTAGAGCCGCTTGTGCTGTGTTCACATCTGAACGAAGTTGTGCTTCTTCTGCGCGCAATGAAGCTGCCTCTTGATCAAGTGCTTCAGGATCTCGGCCAGCACTTCTGGCTTCTTCTGCTTCTTCAGCTAAGAAACGTGAACGCTCTTGAGCAAGTGATTGCGTTCCACGGAATTTTTCGCGAAGGGCGTTGAGTGAATAGAAATTCTCTTGAGCTTTGATAAGAAGTGGGCTTTCAAAAGCAGATGTTGCATCGAGTTCTTCTTCACGACGACGAACTTTGTCGAGTTCTGCCTCAACAAGTGCTCTGCGTTCGCGTAGTGCATTTTCATCTGCAACTTCTGCATCTAAGGTCTTTGACAATGAAATGTAATCATCAGCTAATAGGCGCAACTTTGCATCGCGAAGATCTGCCTGAATTGTTGCTGCCTTCTTGGCAACTTCGGCTTGCTTACCGAGTGGGCGAAGTTGGCGACGAAGTTCGACAGTGAGGTCATTTACTCGCGCAAGGTTGGCTTGCATTGAATCAAGTTTGCGAATTGCCTTTTCTTTTCGCTTGCGATGCTTGAGAACTCCCGCTGCTTCTTCAATAAATCCTCGACGCTCTTCAGGTGTAGCCATCAGAATTGCATCGAGCTGACCCTGACCCACAATGACGTGCATTTCGCGACCGATACCGGAGTCGCTCAGGAGCTCTTGAATATCTAGAAGGCGCGAAGCTTCTCCATTGATTTGATATTCACTTTGTCCATTACGAAAAAGAATGCGCGAGATGGTTACTTCTGTGTAATCAATTGGTAGCGCGCCATCAGTGTTATCAATTGTTACTGCAACTTCTGCGCGACCAAGTGGTGCACGACCAGATGTACCCGCAAAGATGACATCTTCCATTTTGCCGCCACGTAAAGATTTCGCACCTTGTTCACCCATAACCCACGTGAGGGCATCAACAACGTTTGATTTTCCGGAACCGTTAGGACCAACCACGCAGGTGATTCCAGGTTCGAGTCGAAGAGTGGTGGCAGATGCAAAGGATTTAAATCCTTTGAGGGTCAGACTCTTCAAATACACGCGGTAAACCTACCGGTGTGTGCGCCTTTGGTATAAAAGCGACTCAGTTCAAGTTCAACTTGAGGGTTTAAGGATTGGTGCTGGAAAGTTTTTCTAACGCACTTCGTGCAGCGGATTGTTCAGCTTCTCGCTTACTTTTTCCGGTTCCTTCAGAGATTGCCTCACCTGAAACAAGTGCTACAGCAGTAAAGCTTTTATCGTGATCAGGACCAGTTTCAGTTACCTGATATTCAGGAGAACCTTTACCTGTAGATGCCAATAATTCCTGAAGCGCAGTTTTTCCGTCTAATCCAGCGCCTTTTGCCATCGCGCTAGAAAGTGTCTCTTTAATTAATTCGCGAACAACGTGGGTTGATTTCTCAAAGCCGCACTCGAGATAAATAGCGCCAATCAGTGCTTCCAGAGCATCTGCGAGCAATGAGTTTTTATCCCGACCATTGGTTACTTCTTCACCTTTTCCAAGGCGAATGTATTTTCCAAGTTCTAAGGTGCGAGCAATATCTGCGAGCGCTCTCATATTGACAATCCCCGAACGAAGCGGAGATAAACGACTTTCATCAAGATCTGGATACTTGATATACAACTCTTCTGTGACGATTAAACCCAAAACTGAATCGCCCAAAAATTCAAGGCGTTCATTAGTTGTAGTAATTCCAGTCTCGTACGCAAACGAGCGATGGGTAAAAGCTAACTCAAGCAGTTGCGGAGATAGTTGAACTCCTAATTGCTCAAGAAGTTTTGAATACAGATCAGACCTCTAGAACCTGACGGCGGTTATATGTACCGCATGTTGGGCATGCAACGTGGTTCAGCTTTGGTTGCTGGCACTGTGGGCATGTTGAGAGAGCTGCTGCAGTTGTTTTCCACATGCTGCGACGTGAACGTGTCTTCGAACGAGACATCTTTCGCTTTGGTACTGGCACGGTAATCGTCCTTAATCTTTTAGGCTGCGTTGGAGCTACAAATATCAATTTGCTGCTGCTATGGCGCTAAGTATCGCCTATTTCTCAGAATTGCCAAAATCCACGCTGCCAAGGGCCGACCACCTGGCATCGATGACCTCGTGGGCATGATCTGCCGGAAGGCTCTCCCACTTCTGCCCGCAGTCTGGGCAGAGACCTAGACACTCCTCTGAGCAGAGCGGATTGATAGGAAGAGTCAGAATGATTGCATCAATGATTGGTAGCTCGAGGTTAAGAATGTCACCCTCCATCTGCAGCTCTTCTTCGCCATCTAAATCAACATCTTCATCTTCGCGACGCTTTTTTCGACCTTTTTCATTGGTTGGCTCATAGCGATAGAGCTCCTGAATTTTGCGATCGACAACAACTTCTACCGGATCAAGACATCGAATGCACTCGCCTTGGGCTACTGCATAAATATCTGCGCTCAGGAGCACTCCTTGAGTCACAGATTCCAATCGCGCATCTACTTCGATCAAATCGCCTTCAGGTACTGCAATAAGTGGAACGCCGATTCGAGCGTTGGCATGAATGTCGAGTTGATATTCCTTCATCTCTCCTGCGCGACGAGGTAGCTCGTGGGTATTGAGAAGAAAGGGGTTAGAACTTTTGGTCATGCGTTATTTAGCGTTCTGAATTGAGCTGCGACAAGACATCTTTATCGTCGGCGCCTTCAAGGCGCTCGCGACCACGTGCCACAGCATCCATCGTCTTATTCAGGATGACTTCAAGTGTTGCTAAGCGACCGTCGATATAGGCCTCAACTTCGTGGCGTTCATCTTCGGCGATATCTCTGGCTTCATCAAGAATTCGTTGAGCCTCATCGCGTGCTGCCTGAACAATTGATGTCTGCTCAATCATGCGCGCAACATCTTCACGAGCAGTTGCAATCATTGCCTCAGCGCTCGCGCGACCTTCTTCAATGATTCTCTCTTTTTCAGCTAGAAGAGTCTCGGCTTTGAATAGATCGGCCGGAAGACTTTCGCGAGCACCTTCAAGAATTTCTAACATCTCTCCACGATGAACAACACATGATGCTGAAAGTGGAACTCCGCGAGCTTCCTCAACAACAGTAATCGCAGTGGTTAATTTCTCGATTGAATTCATTGTCATTCTGATACTCCTACTCGAGCCTTGAGAGCTTGATTTACATTTGTCGGTACCATCGATGAAACATCTCCACCAAAGTGAGCAAGTTCTTTTACGATAGATGATGATAAGAATGAGTG
>WLCS01000006.1 GCA_009705185.1 Actinomycetota bacterium | reverse complement strand
TCACAATGCACGGTGAACCAATTATTGTTGAGGGAACCGAGCTACTTGCACGCGCATTGCAACATGAAACCGATCATCTCAATGGGATCCTTTTTATTGATCGCCTATCTGAAGCTGATCGTAAACTTGCTATGAAAGAGATTAGAGAGTCGGAATGGTTTGGCATAGTTTCAGAAAGCGGAAACTCACCATCGATTAAGGTCTCGCCGCATTCTCCCTTCGGGTTAGGTTAAATCTTGCGCATTGCAGTTGCCGCAACTCCTGAAGTTGCAATCCCTTCATTGCAGGCGCTCCTTGAATCTGATCACGAGCTTTGCTGTGTTATCACGCAACCCGATAAACCTGCAGGCAGGGGATTAGAGTTAACACAATCTCCTGTCGCGCAATGGGCAGAGAAAAATTCTGTACCTTTGTATAAGCCATCAACAGAAGATGAAATTGCAGAGGCAGTACAGGGTGTCGAGGTACTTATTACCATCGGCTACGGAAAAATTCTCTCGCAATCAATCTTGGATATTCCTACAAAGAGCGCGCTTAATTTGCACTTCTCTCTCTTGCCACGTTGGCGGGGTGCTGCTCCCGTGCAGCGCACTATAGAGGCGTGCGATTCAGTAACTGGCGTAACAGTGTTCGAACTCGATCAAGGAATGGATACAGGACCTATTTACAATGTAAAGAGATTCGCACTCGATTCAGATATTTCAAGTGATGAATTATTTACTGAGTTAGCCCTTATTGGTCCAGAGGCGCTATTGGAAACTCTTGTAATGATTTCTCAGGGTCTGAAACCAACCCCACAAAATCCCACCGAATCCACTCGTGCGCTCAAACTTACCCGTGAAGAAGGTCGGATCAATTGGAGTTTAGATGCGGAGAAAGTTTCGGCACATATTCGAGCATTTACAAGCAATCCGGGGGCGTGGACAGAATTCCGAGGATCAAAGTTACGAATCGAGACACCTTGTGTATCTGAGCTCTCTCTGCCTGTGGGTTCTGTGCAAGTGATTGAAAAAGAACTGCACGTGGGAACTGCAACGAAAGCTCTTCAGATTGGATTTATCACCTCACCGGGGAAATCAAGAATGGATTCAAAATCCTGGGTCAATGGCGCACGAATCGTTGAAGGTGAATTCTTTGGTTAAACCACGTAGAGATACCTTTAAATCCCCAAAACCAGATGCTCCGCGAGTTCTTGCCTATGACATCCTTTCTGAGGTAAATCGCAGAGGTGGATACTCCAATCTGTTACTTCCTCAAGCTTTAACGGCATCGAATCTCGAAGACCGTGACAAGGGTTTTGCAACCGAACTTGTTTACGGAACTCTTCGAATGCAAGGTCGACACGATTATATTTTGTCGCAAGTATCTGATCGACCTTGGGATGAAGTAGATGAAGGAATAGTGGATGTATGTCGATTAGGTGTACATCAACTCTTTGAAATGCGTGTTGCAACCCATGCTGCTGTTTCTGCAACTGTCGAACTTGCTCGAAAAGTTTTAGGGGAGTCCAAAGCCTCATTCGTCAACGCACTTTTACGAAAAGTGAGCGCCCAATCTCTGGAACTTTGGCTAGAGCCAGTCGAAATTCTTACCGACCCAGTTGAGAAACTTGCAATAAAGTATTCACATCCGCAATGGATTGTCTCTGCATACTTTGATCTTCTCAAGGATTATGGCGCTGTCGAACGAGAGCTGGCGGCAAATAATGTTCCTGCTCGGCCAACACTCGTCTCATGGCCAGGTAGTTCGACTCAAGAAGATTTGGTAGGCCTCGGCGCCGAGGCAACTCGCTTTTCTCCCTTCGGTGCAGTTTTCGAAGGCTCGCCAGGTTCGCTTGATCTCATTCGCCATCGTAAAGCGGGCGTACAGGATGAAGGCTCGCAGTTAGTTGCATATGTTTTTTCACTCTTTGCTTCGGAATCGAAGACGGTTTTAGATATTTGCGCTGGCCCAGGTGGAAAAGCGGCATTACTTGCACATATCGCCCGACGAGATAATCAGATATTTACGGCAAATGAATTTTCTGAAGCAAGAGCGAAGCTAGTTAAGAATGTTGTTGGAAACTTTGAAGTAATTACAGGTGATGCGCGCAAGATTTCGGAGTCAGGTAAAACTTTTGATGCGATCCTCGCCGATGTTCCATGTACTGGATTAGGTGCGCTACGACGTAGACCAGAGGTGCGATGGCGAAGAACTTTACAGGATTTACGCGAGCTCACTCAGTTACAAGGAGAGATATCAGATGGTGCGATTTCCGTCCTCAATCCAGGTGGAATTTTCGGATACGCCACTTGTAGTCCTCATTTTGCTGAGACAAGTACGCAAACTTTGATAATTCTTAAGAACCATCCTGACCTCGAGCAATTGAATGTGGCAGAACACCTTCCAGTCTCACTCGTTGGAGCAACGAGAGGAAAATCGATGTCGTTGTGGACAAGTGAACACGGTACAGATTCGATGTTCTTATCTATCTTTAAGAAGAAGGGGTAGCCTGATATCTATGAGTTCTGAAATTCGGATTACTCCCAGCATTCTCAACGCTGATTTTTCTCGTTTGCAAGAGGAGATCGAAAAGATTTCTCCCGTCAGTGATTTGCTGCATTTAGATATCATGGACAATGTTTTTGTTCCAAATTTCACTTTTGATTTCCAGAAAGCATCAGAGATTATTTCTCAGTCTCCGATTCCAGTTGATTCGCATCTCATGGTTGCAAACGTTGATGAAATCGCGATTCAGTACGCCGAGGCAGGCTCATCCAGTGTGACATTTCATGTCGAGGCAGCCCAGAATATTTCCAAAACAATTAGGTCTGTAAAGCAATTGGGTGCGCGAGCCAGTATTGCTCTTAAGCCGGGTACTCAGATTGAAGAGTATTCCGAGTTTCTAGATTTGGTAGATATGGTTCTGATTATGACGGTTGAACCGGGTTTCGGCGGTCAGAAATTTATGACCGATATGATGAAAAAAGTCTCTATGACGAAGCACCTGATTGGTGATCGACCAATTTGGATCCAAGTCGATGGCGGAATATCACTAGAAACCATCGAAATAGCCAGAGAAGCTGGCGCTGATACATTTGTTGCAGGAAGCGCGGTTTTTAACTCTCCTGAACCAGCTCTCATGGTCGAGAAGTTGCGAGCCCTAGCCTCTTCGCATTAATTCCGGAGCCCGGCCAATGTCGTCTCTAGTAAACTCTGCACTATGAAATCATTTGATGATCTTTGGTTGGAGCTTTCACGCAAAGTTGCTACTCATGATTCACAATCTGCGACAGTTGCTGCAGTGCAGTCCGGAGTTCATCAAATCGGCAAGAAAATCCTTGAAGAGGCTGGGGAAGTCTGGCTGGCAGCTGAACATCAATCAGATGACGAGCTTGCAGAAGAAATAAGTCAGCTGATTTACCACGTGCAGACAATGATGTTGGCGCGTGGAATTACTCCAGACGATATTTACAAGTACCTTTAGGGAGAATTTATGTTAAGAATTGCAGTTCCCAATAAGGGTTCTTTGGCGGATTCATCCATTGAAATTCTTAAAGAAGCAGGTTATCGCCAGCGTACTGATTCCAGGGATTTGGTACTCATTGATCCAGCTAATGGTGTCGAGTTCTATTATCTTCGCCCGCGAGATATCGCTATCTATGTTGGCTCGGGCGAACTTGAAGCAGGAATCACGGGACGAGATCTCCTGATTGATTCTGGAGCGAATGCGGTGGAGATCCTTTCGCTAGATTTTGGAACATCTACTTTTCGTTTTGCAGGTCCAGTTGGAAGTGGCCTAGGTATTTCCTCAATCAACGGCAAAAGAATTGCAACTGCCTATCCTGGGTTAGTTCAATCATTTCTTACGACCGCAAAACTTTCAGCTGATGTTGTTCGACTCGACGGAGCTGTCGAAAGTAGCGTTCGTCTCGGGGTAGCTGATGTGATCGCCGATGTTGTAAGTACCGGAAACACGTTACGACAAGCAGGCCTTGAAGTTTTCGGAGATCCAATTTTGACCTCCGAAGCCGTCTTGATTAAAGGTGCAAAGACAGAGTTGGTAAACGAACTTGAAATCTTGATGAGGCGTTTACAAGGAGTGGTGACTGCTCGTCAATATGTCTTGTTGGATTATGACATCCCGAAGGATCGTGTAGATCAGGCCTGCGCAATCACTCCAGGATTAGAGTCTCCAACAATCTCGCCACTTCAAAAGCAAGATTGGGTTGCAGTCCGTGCGATGGTTTTACGAAAAGATACCAATCGATTGATGGATGAACTCTGGGCGCTAGGGGCGAGAGGAATTCTCGTCACCGATATTCACGCCTGCCGACTTTAATTATTTACGTTGAGCTCCAGCACTTTCCACATCTTCACGAGAGATTCCAAGTAAATACAAAACAGAGTCCAAATATGGAGCCGAGACAGAGCTATCTGCTGCAGCCTTAACGGCTGGTTTTGCATTGAAAGCGATTCCCATTCCCGCAATAGCGATCATGTCTAAATCATTTGCTCCATCACCAATTGCAATTGTCTGAGCTAAATCAATTCCTTCGATAGCTGCGAAATCTTTTAGCGCCTGTGCTTTAGCTTCGCGATCGATGACTGGGCCAGATACACGACCAGAAAGCTTTCCTGCCTGAACTTCGAGTGCGTTTGCCCGATAGTGCGAGATGCCAAGATCTTTAATAATCGGTTCAATAACTTCTAAGAAGCCACCGGAAACTATGGCAACGACGTGACCCAACTTGTGAAGAGTTTCGATGAGAGTTTTGGCTCCTGGTGTCAGAGTTATCTCCTTGCGGACATCATCAATAATTGAGGCAGGTAGACCTTCGAGAAGAGCTACTCGAGCATGAAGGCTTTGTGCAAAATCCAACTCTCCCTGCATTGCGCGCGCCGTAATATCTTTTACTTCCGCTTCAACTCCGGCGTGAGCAGCAAGTAGCTCGATGACCTCTTGTTGAATAAGGGTTGAATCCACATCAAGGATGACCAATTTTTTCGCCCATCGCATGAGTCCACCGGGAGATACGGCGATATCAACTGAATGATCGGTAGATACTTGTGCGAGATGGCGGCGAAGTTCAACAGAATCGACACCTGAAATAGTAAATTCAATTGCAGTAACGGGATAACTGGCAGTTCTATGAATACGCTCGATATTTCCACCGCCACTAGAAATACCTTGCGCAATAGCTGCGATGGCAGAAGGTGCTAATGGGTTTGCCATCGCTACAAGATGAACGAGCCCACTCTTTGCTGCAATTGTTGAACTTCCTTGTTCGGAAAATGAGGTGGCAATATCTACGTTGAGAGATTGCGCGCATAGTTCTAAATCATCATCAATGGCCTGGGCATGATCTGGATTAAGTGAAATCAAGACAGTCAGAATAAGCCTGCCTCTAATTACTACTTGTTCAATATCCAAGATAGTGACTGCAAATGGCGCGAGTGCGTCGAAGAGGGTTTTGGTTATACCTGGGCTATCTATTCCTGAGACGAGGATCAGTCCCGTATATTGACTATTTTCTTCGCTCATATGGGCGAGATTATCGCGAATCACGTCCAGTTAGGCGACCATTTTCAAGTGATTCGTTCTTAAAGGCTATATCTTTTGTCACCTATGAGTACAGGCCGTGTTTTAGAACTCCGCGATGTAACAGTTCGTCGCGGTCAGCGGAATATTCTGGGGCCTATAAATTTTGCGATTAGTGCAGGGGAGCGTTGGGTAGTTCTTGGACCTAATGGCGCTGGCAAGTCAACAATGCTGCAATTACTTTCTACCCGACTCTTTCCTACATCGGGAAAAGTATTTCTTCTTGATGAGGAAATGGGAAAAGTAGATGTGTGGGATCTTCGAACAAGAATTGGTATCTGTGGTGCGCTCATCTCTGAAGACATTCCTTATGAAGAGAGAGTCAGAGATGTTGTTCTCACGGCAGCTTATGCAATTTTGGGTCGCTGGAATGAAGCTTACGATTTGTGGGATGAGTCCCGGGCGGTAGCACTGCTTACTACTTTTGGCGTTCGAGATCTGGCAGATCGAGAATACGGAACACTCAGTGAAGGCGAACGCAAGAGAGTGCAAATTTCTCGCGCGCTTATGGCAGATCCAGAACTATTATTACTTGATGAGCCTGCTGCAGGTCTGGATCTTGGAGGACGTGAAGATTTACTGAAGCGATTCTCGATCTTCGCCTCAGATCCACACGCACCCGCTTCCATCTTGGTCACCCATCACATCGAGGAGATTCCTGCAGGAACAACACACGCTCTCATTCTTAAAGATGGAATCGCCGCAGTATCCGGTCCGATCAGAGATGTCATTACGAGCGAACACATGTCAAATGTTTTCGAATTGCCTATGGAAGTCACACATGACGGTTCGCGATTTTTCGCACGTGCACTCTAGCTGGGAGCCAGTTCTAGAGCCACATCGCCCACTTATAGGTTCAATCTTGTCAAAGATTCAAGACGTCGATCTGGCACCTCCACGCGACTTGATATTCGCATCCCTCGCAATAGATATTGAAAAAGTTCGGTGTGTAATTATTGGTCAGGACCCGTATCCAACAAAATCAAATGCTCACGGACTGGCTTTTTCAATTCCAGAAAGTGTCCAGGTAATCCCAGCATCTCTACGAAATATCTTTAAGGAGCTCCAGGACGATATAGGTGTAGAACCACCGACGCACGGAAATCTCAGCGCTTGGGTATCGGAAGGAGTTCTTTTGCTTAACAGAGTTCTCACAACGCGAATTGGGCAGACGGAGGCACATACAAATTTGGGATGGCAAATCATTACCGAAGCCATCGCCCGCGAAAGCGCTAGGAGAAATCCAGTTGCAATACTGTGGGGCAAAAAGGCACAAGAACTGAATCATCTGTTTGATTTGAAGATCGAATCTGTTCATCCAAGTCCACTGAGTGCATACCGTGGCTTCTTTGGCAGTAAACCTTTTTCACGTACAAACGAAATGCTGCTGAGTACTGGCCGTTCTGCAATCAACTGGAATCTTTGAGAAAAAAATCAGGCCCGCACCTTAACGATGCGGACCTGATTTCTTCTGTGTGAACTTAGATTTAGCCAACCCAAGTATTGATTGGTGAAGATAAGAAGTAGATCATGAATAGTCCTGAAACAAGGAGAAGCAGAGGATGAACATCCTTGCGACGACCTTGGATATAACGGATTACTACGTGAGCTACAAAGCCTGCACCAATACCAACTGAGATGTTGTAGGTGAATGGCATCAAGATGATTGTGAGGAACGCTGGGATTGCAATTCCGTAATCATCCCAATCAATTGACTTGATTTGCGTCATCATGAGGAAACCTACGATTACAAGCGCAGGAGTTGCAGCCTCATAAGGAATGATTGCTACAAGAGGTGCAAGGAACGTTGTGAGCAAGAAGCAAGCACCTGTGACTACAGATGCAAGACCAGTACGTGCGCCTTCGCCAACACCAGATGCTGATTCGATGTAGCTAGTGTTAGATGAGATGCTTCCAGCTCCACCAGCTGCTGCAGCAATAGAGTCGATGAGCAGAATGCGATCGTTGTTAGGAATGTTTCCATCTCTATCAATCAATCCAGCTTCATGACCAATTGCTGTCACTGTTCCTACTGTGTCGAAGAAATCTGAAAGGAGGAGAGTAAAGACGAGCAGAATCACTGTGATCAGTGGAATGCGGTCTAGTGAACCAAAGAGATTGAATTGGCCAAATAGTCCGAAGTCTGGAGTTGCAACAACGCTATCTGGCATTGCTGGAACATTGAGTCCCCAACCTTTTGGATTCACTTTGCCAGTTGCACCATCGAAGTTTGGGCCAATTTTGAATGAAGTTTCGATAGCGACTGCAACTGCAGTTGCTACAACAATTCCGATAAGAATTGCGCCCTTGACTTTCTTCACCATCAAGCCAATAGTCAGGAAGAGACCAAGAGCAAAAACGATGATTGGCCAACCAACCAAAGTTCCGCCATCGCCGAGAGTTACAGGAACTGGACCTGTGCCGGTACGACGTACGAAACCTGCATCTACGAGGCCGATAAGTGCGATGAAGAGACCGATACCCACTGAAATCGCGACCTTAAGTTGCGCAGGTACAGCCTTAAACACTGCGGTACGAAATCCGGTAAGAACCAATACGGTGATGATTAGACCTTCAAGGACAACAAGTCCCATTGCATCTGCCCATGTCATCTTTGAGGCGATTCCAACAGCTACGAAGGTGTTAAGACCTAGGCCGGTCGCAAGTGCGAGTGGATAGTTTCCGACAACTCCCATGAGAATGGTAAGAATTCCAGCCATAAGAGCTGTCATCGCTGCAACAAGTGCAAGGTTAGGTGCATCTCCGCCACCAATAAATTTGCCATCAGCATCTTTAGCAAGACCAATGATCAATGGGTTAAGAGCGACGATATATGCCATCGTAAAGAATGTAACGAGACCACCACGGACTTCACGTCCTACGGTTGAACCGCGTTCTGAGATTTTGAAGAAAGTATCAAGCATGTCGAGCCTTCCTGATTTTGTTAACGGGGGTGTTTGCGACCCCGTGTGAAGTGACGGCTCACAGACCGAGGGAAGGCTTTAAGAATAGTTCAGAGAAATATCTATTTATTGGTCAAACGCGCCAGAATCCCTAGAAAGATGGCGACGGATTGGCCGATGAGTACCGCGAAGAGCGCAGTTCCTAGTCCAACGGTGCCACCTAAACTCCAACCGGCCAGTAACACGACGAGTTCAATGCCGAGTCTGACGCGCCCGACTCGAACCCCAGTTTTATAGTGCATTCCAGTCATAGCGCCATCTCGGGGGCCGGGGCCCAATCCGCAGGTGATGTAGAAGGCTGATCCCAAACCAACGAGAGAGATTCCTAAAAGTGCAAATATAGTTCCTGAAAAAACGTTGCTTTGTTCGGCAAAAATATGTGTTCCGATTTCAATAAAGAGTGCGATAAGAACAATGTTTGAAAGAGTTCCAAATCCCGGCTTCTCTCGCAACGGAATCCACAAAGCTAAAACACAGATGCTAATAAAAAATGTAGCCCACCCAATGGACAAATCAGTTCGTCTAGTAACTCCTTGAGCAAGTACGGTCCAAGGCGCATTGCCAATATTTCCTTGGATAAGAAGTGAATCACCGAGCCCAAATATCGCCAGTCCCATGAAGAGAATGAATACTCGCTTGAATGAAAGATCCCAACGGTGTGATCCTGTCCACGGGGTGATTGGAACAGTTTTATGCGGCTTGAGTAATCCCGCAAGGCGTGAGAAATTCATTGGGGGAGTCTATAGTTAAACAATGTTTGTAGGTCTTGGAACTCTCATCAATATTGCAGCAATCGCTGTCGGCTCATTCTTAGGTATATCTCTCGGTTCGAAGTTAGCCAGTAAGTCACAGAGCATGATTACTGATGTTTTAGGACTTATTACACTTCTTGGAGCGACATCGGCGCTTATTCCTCTTTGGTCTCCAAATTTTATTCAAGCCCTACCCAAAGGATCTTCGCTTCTATTGATTCTCGCATCAATGTTGATTGGTGGGCTTATTGGCTCCGCCTTGAACCTAGAGCAGAAGTTAGATTCTTTCGGTGAAAATTTGCGGAAACGTTTTGGCGCATCTAGTGATAGTTCCTTCATTGAAGGATTTGTTTCATCATCGCTACTTTTCGTAATCGGACCTTTAGCAATTCTGGGAAGCGTAAGTGATGGCATGTCGCAAGGAATTGACCAATTGATACTCAAATCATCCTTGGACTTCTTTGCCGCAATGGCGTTCGCTTCAACACTGGGCTGGGGAGTCATGGCTTCGATGATTCCGGTTGGAATTTATCAAGGAGCATGGACTCTTGCGGGACTTTTCCTCGGCTCAATATTGAGTGAATACCAAATAAGTGCGATGACCATTTGTGGTGGTTTGATGTTAGTCGGCATCGCATTGCGACTTCTTAACATCAAAAAGATTGCGGTGGGAAATCTATTGCCCGCCTTGGTTGTTGCACCGCTCCTAGCGACGCTCTTGCACTCGATTTAAATCGTAGATGCGTCAATAACAAAGCGATACTTAACATCGCTCTTTACTGTGCGTTCATAAGCTTGGTTGATGTAATCAGCCTTGATCACTTCAACGTCACTGACGATGTTGTTTTTTCCGCAAAAATCGAGCATCTCTTGCATCTGCGGAATCCCACCAATCATGGATCCACCAATGGATCGACGACCATTAAGTAGCGATCCAACTTCAACGGCGTATGGCTTTCCAGGTAGACCAATAACTATCAAAGTTCCGTTTAAGCGAAGCAGTGAGAGATATTGATTGATATCCAATTCAGCACTGACAGTGTTGAGAATGATGTCGAATTCTCTGGCGTGCACTTTAAACGCTGCTGGATCATTTGTTGATACAAAATGATGTGCTCCCATTGCAATTGCGTCTTTTTCTTTATTGGGGGAGTGAGAAAGAACTGTCACTTCAGCGCCCATAGCAACAGCAAATTTGACTCCCATATGCCCGAGACCACCAAGACCCATCACTGCAACTTTCTTTCCGGGACCCACGTTCCAGTGCTTAATAGGCGAGTACAAAGTAATTCCTGCGCAGAGCAATGGAGCAACGCCATCGAGTGGCAAGTTTTCAGGGATGTGAACCGCGTAATCTTCATTAATGACGAAGTAATTACTGTATCCACCCATTGCTACAGTCTTTCCATCGCGTTCCATACCGTTATAGGTGCCAGTCATGCCCTGCTCGCAGTACTGCTGTAATCCAGATTTGCAGTTATCGCAGTCGCGGCAAGAGTCAACAAAGACACCTACGCCAATGCGATCACCTACTTTGAACTTTGTTACTGAGGATCCAATGCTTGTGACGACTCCAGCAATCTCGTGACCTGGAACCATAGGAAATATCGCAGGTCCCCATTCCTCGTGAACTTGGTGAATATCAGAGTGACAAATGCCTGCATATGAAATATCCAGTGCCACATCGTGAGCACCAACTTCTCTTCTGTCGAATGAAAAAGGTACGAGTTCAGATTTAGCTTTCATTGCTGCATATGCGCGTGTGTTCATCATTTTCCTTTAGCTAGTGAATACTTATCTGACAGGGTTTAATTTTCGGTGAAGGGCAGTGGATCAAGACTCATATGACCTGAACGCGATGCACGAGCGGTTACTTTTCTCATGTGATGGCGACGGCAGAGAACCTCATAAGCAACTTCGTCACTTTTTCCCACATCTCCGACCACAACTTGTTCACCTTCGGTAACCATGACGCCGTTTACAGTTCGAGCGTTATGAGTGGCGCGAGAACCACACCAGCAGAGAGCTTCAACCTGAAGGGTGTTCACGCGATCAGCGAGCTCAACCAATCTGGCAGATCCTGGAAATAGTTTTGTTCGAAAATCAGCAAGAATTCCAAACGCGTATACATCGATTCCTAGACCATCGACAATTTTTGCTAATTGGTCGATATGTTCTGGTTGATAGAACTGGGCTTCGTCACAGATGATGTAGTCAATTCTTTCTCCCAGAGACAGATGTTCAACAACAAATTTGTGAATATCTAGAGTTACTTCAACCTCAATCGCTTCTGATTGCAAACCTAAGCGAGAGCTAATGACTCCAGAACCGGCACGATCTTTATTCGTGAAAATTAACCCTGAACGTCCGCGAGACTTATGATTGTGAGCGGTTTGAAGAGCAAGTGTTGATTTTCCACTGTCCATTGTTCCGCAGTAGTACACGAGTTCAGCCACGGGGGAATCTTGCCATGTAATGCAGAAAAGTGCCCCTTAACTTTGTAGGAAGTTAGTGTGAGATGAGCGAATGAATAGGCAGAGCCGGAAAGTTCTGGCTCAACTTCTCGCGTCCCTCGAGGGAACTAATCTCCATCAAAACGCACACTGCGACAGCATGAGCCCCAATATCAGAGAGAAGATTCAGCGCAGCTTCGAGAGTTCCTCCCGTTGCAAGTACGTCATCAACGAGAAGTACTCGTGAATCTCGCGGGACTGCATCAGTATGAATTTCTAATTCGTCAGTTCCGTACTCGAGTCCATAGCTGCGGGAAAATGTGGAGTGTGGAAGTTTCCCTTTTTTGCGAATTGGAACAAAGCCAACGTCCATCAGAGTTGCTATTGCACTTCCCAAAATGAATCCACGGGCTTCAATGCCTGCAACATAGTCATATGGCTCAGAAGTCTTCGATAACGCTGCAACGACAGATCTGAGTGCTTTGGAATCCGAAAGGAGCGGAGTGATATCTTGAAAGAGAACTCCTGGAATTGGATAGTCAGCGATTGCTCGAATTCGAGAGAGAGCTTCTGTTACTTCCACTGATCACCACCGTACTTGTGTCCGAACGGGGACTTGAACCCCGAATCCCTTGCGAGAACTAGCACCTCAAGCTAGCGCGTCTGCCAATTCCGCCACCCGGACGAGTACCCACTCGGAATATTTTCATATCTGATTGGGCCGAACTAACGAGGCAAATATATCTGTCCGCTGGCCTCGGTGCAAAAGCGTCGGTAAACAGGGGAGAATATGGGTCATGACAAGTACGTCAAAGCAGTCAGCTCTTGAATCAGAAGTCGTTTCTATCTGTCAGGATCTCATCCGAATCCCATCAGTGAATTTTGGCGAAGGTCGCGGAGACGAACGCGCTGTTGCGGAATACGTAGTCGCTTCACTCAAAGAAGTTGGCATCGATTCAACGATTTATGAATCTGCAACAAATCGTTGCAATGTTATTGCTCGTATTAAAGGAACCGATTCCTCTCGTCCCGGAATCGTTGTACATGGCCATCTCGATGTAGTTCCTGCAAACGCATCAGATTGGTCTGTTGATCCCTTTTCAGCTGAGATTAAGGACGGAATGATTTGGGGAAGAGGCGCAGTTGACATGAAGAATGTTGACGCAATGATTCTTGCAATTGTCCGTGACTGGAAAAGAAATGGTTACCAACCATCACGAGATATTGTTCTTGCTTTTTTTGCTGACGAAGAAGCTGGAATGACATTTGGGTCACGATGGATGACTGCCGAACACCCAGAGGTATTTGCTGGTTGCACTGAAGCGATTTCTGAAGTGGGCGGATTCTCGGTCACAGTTGCTGGTGGTAAAAGACTTTATTTCATTGAAGCGGCTCAAAAAGGAATCCACTGGATGAAGCTGACTGCTCTTGGACGCGCAGGGCACGGCTCAATGATGAATGAAGAGAATGCTCTTACCGCGATATCCGAAGCTGTGTCCAAGATTGGTAAACATCAGTGGCCGCAGCGTTATACAAAGACAGTCAAGATTCTTTTTCAGAAGATCGCAGAGGCAACTGGAAAACCATTTAATGCCGATGATTTGAGACCACTCTTGAAAGAAATTGGACCCACAGAGCGGATGATCGGTGCAACTCTACAAAACACCGCCAATCCCACAATGTTAGAAGCTGGCTATAAAG
The DNA here is from genome assembly GCA_009705185.1 of Actinomycetota bacterium. Lineage (GTDB taxonomy): Bacteria > Actinomycetota > Actinomycetes > Nanopelagicales > Nanopelagicaceae > Planktophila. Next base: position 2,366 of record WLCS01000006.1, on the reverse strand, counting down.
CGAATGTAATTCCTGGTTCTGCCTCTGCGGTGATTGATGGAAGATTTCTACCTGGCTTTGAAGACGAACTCAATGAAACAATTCGTTCGATTATTGGACCCGATATATCTATCGAAACAATTTCTCGTGACATTGCGCTGGAAGTTGATTTTGAAGGAGATTTAGTTGAAGCCATGTGCGATGCAATTCTCAAATTTGATCCGGAAGCCATTCCTGTCCCTTACTTGATGAGCGGCGGCACAGATAATAAAGCGTTGTCAGAATTAGGAATTGTTGGTTATGGGTTTAGCCCTCTGCAATTACCTGCGGATCTTGATTTCATGGCGCTATTTCACGGAGTTGATGAACGAGTTCCGGTTTCGGGTTTACATTTCGGCGTGAATGTCTTGAAGGATTTTCTCGAGAACGCTTAAGCGGATATTTCGTTTAGCACATTTCTTACAATCTCTGGAAGAACAATCTCCTCTGATTTCAAGATTCCTCGCAATTGCGCACCGGTTCTTGCGCCAACAATTGCACTAGTGATCCCAGGAGTATCTCTTACCCACGCCAATGCAACTTCTAGTGGTGCGTAACCCAATCCTTCGGCTGCAACACAGACAGCTTCAACTATGCGAGAAGGTTCTTCGCGCAAGTAGGGTTCAACATGTTTTACAAAATGGGGTGCTGCTCCTCGAGAATCACTAGGAACACCTTTTCTATATTTTCCAGTGAGAATTCCGCGGCCCAATGGAGCCCACGCAAGTAATCCGACGTGTGTATTTCGCGCACATTCAATGACTTCATTTTCTGCACTTCGATTCAACAGGGAATATTCAATCTGGTGCGTTGCAATCGGAGCTTTTGCCGAGTTAGATTTCTGAAGAGTGATTGCACGAGCGCTTTGCCATCCCGAAAAATTCGAGAGTCCAACGTAGCGAGCTTTACCGGATGAATATGCATAATCGAGAGCGGATAACGTATCTTCAAGCGGAGTATCTGAATCCCAGGAATGAATCTGCCAGATATCAACATAATCAGTTTCAAGTCGAGCAAGGGATTTATCAAGATCGGCGATCAACGATTGTCTAGAGTTATTCACTTTGCGTGCACCATCTGAAAATGAGACACCTGCTTTAGTTGCGATGACAACATCATCTCTTTTAAAGAGAGTCCCGATAAGGCCACCGATTACTCTTTCACTGTCACCATCGCCGTATGTTGAAGATGTGTCAAAAAAGTTTCCACCAGCCTCGATAAAGGCTCGGCACTGATCGGCTGCTTCGTGAGTATCTGTATCTCGACCCCATGTCATTGTTCCGAGACCAAGACGCGAAAGCATGAGCCCACTATCTCCAGCGCGCCTGATCTCCATGACGCAGACCTTAGCAAGAGCAATTCCTAAATCTCGTCATTAGAAAATTCACGATAACCTACGTGTTGTGGCACGAATAATTCTTCTCAGACATGCGCATTCTGTCGCCAATGAAAAGGGAATCCTCTCAGGGCAATTACCTGGGGTAAATCTGAGTCCAAAGGGACGTGAACAATCCGTCAATCTGGTCTCCCGAATTGGAAATTCCGGTTTTGACTCGATCCGCGTGAGTCCGATGCAGCGGTGCCACGAAACTATTCAGCCGTGGTTGGAATCTTCGCATTCATCTCAGCTGAAGAGACTGACTATCGATGACGGTTTAATTGAAATGAATTACGGTTCTTGGAGCGGGCGAGCACTGAAAGCTCTGAGTAAAGAAAAACTATGGAAGTTGATTCAAACAACGCCAAGTAAGGTGACTTTCCCTGATGGCGAACGATTTACTGCAATGCAGAAAAGGGCAGTGAATTCGATTCATGAGGCAATAGATGAGAAGAAGAATGGCGTTCACCTTTTTGTCAGTCACGGAGATGTCATCAAGGCAATCATCGCTCATCTGCTCACAATCAAACTCGATAATTTTCAATCTTTGGTAATTGATCCAGCATCCATAACGGTTCTTGAATATGACGGCGAGAAAAGCCAGCTTTTGGTTTTCAACGACACTGCTTCATCGGTCGAACGTTATGCGAATCAGAGCAAGAAGAAGAGACTTCTGCTTGGGGGCGGTTCTGGAGCGCCGACAGTGAAAAGAAGATGACCTCTCGAATCATCAATTTTGAAAATCCATTGCGCTTTGTCACAGGCACTGTTGGACTCCCAGGTGAGAGAACTTTCTTCATTCAGGTCGAGGATTCAAATAGATTGATTTCAGTATCACTTGAGAAGAGCCAAGTCCAAGCTCTTGCAGATCGCCTGGTCTATATGTTACGCGAAATAAAGCAGAATGATTCCGATGTTGTTATTTCAGTTCTCGATAAAGACGATAAACCTCTCAACACTCCAATCGAGG
>WLCS01000059.1 GCA_009705185.1 Actinomycetota bacterium | reverse complement strand
GGACCACTGATGTTTCACCAGTCCGGTGGTTGTTGTGATGGATCTTCACCAATGTGTTATCCAGCTGGCGAATTCCGCGTAGGCGGCCAAGACGTCAAGTTGGGAGATTTGAAAGTGGCTGACATCCAAGAGCCAATTGGTTTTTGGATGTCAGCTTCTCAATTTGAATATTGGAAACATACGCATCTGACAGTAGATGTTGTAGATGGGCGCGGTGGTGGTTTTTCTCTGGAATCACCCGAAGGTAAAAGATTTCTCATTCGTTCACGACTCTTTACAGATCAAGAGTGGTCAATACTTGAAAAAAACCCTGTCACTACAGGTGCTTAGCTTCTTCGTTGTTGAGTGCTAGCACTCATTGCAATAAATCAATTTTGATTGTGACCTAATGTACTTGTGCACTAGTGCTAGCACCACACATAAAGAACTTTCACACTACCAAAACTGAAAAGATTCTCTCGTAAGTAAACAAAATTTACTTTAGGAGAGAAAATGAAAACTACACAGCTCGTTCGATCAAAAAGAACAATCGCAGTACTTACAGTGCTCCTCTTTGCCCTGGGGCAATCTGGAATTGCACACGCTGCATCTAAATCAATCACTTGCTATAAAGGCACAGCGGTTAAGAAAGTAACAACTGCAAAGTGCCCGAAGGGTTGGAGTACTAAGAAGCCAGCCGCAGCGAAACCAGCAGCTGGCACCGCATCTAAATCTGTCGCGATAGATGGAACTTATAAAGGAACTGTTGCGTTGCTATGGGGCGATACATATGTCCAAGTAACTTCAGTAAAAGCAACAGGAACCGGAACAGTTGCAGATCTTGCAGAACTTTCTGGTTCTGGCGCTGCAGCACCTGCTTCACAATGCGACACCTTTGATGGAACAGCCGTATTGGGAACTGGCGCGGACACAATCAAAGTTGCATTTGATTCAAGTGCAAAAGGTTGCGCCGAAGATGACAGTGCGCCAACAACTGTGAAATTTAGTGGCAACGCATTGATTAAAAGCGGAACCGGCAAATATGCGGGAGCAACAGGCACGTTTAAAGTTTCAGGAAGTTTCAGTATCAAAACAATTACTGCTGGCTCAAAGGAATCTGTTCCTTTCAGCATGACTGCCAGCGGATCAATCACTCTTAAATAACAAACTAGATCCAAGGAGAAAAAAATGAAGAGTACAAAGTCAAAGCTAGTAATCGTCACCACCGTGATTTCTGCGTTGATGACACTCGGTATGGGTTCTGCGAGTGCTGCAGATTCCACCCTGATTCTCAGTGGAGGTAATGGTGTCTATGAATTAGGTCCAATCACCATTAACGGAACTGCAAGTTCAGTGGGAGTTGTTAAGTTCATGTTAGGCGGAAGTGTGATTACAGGTTGCGAAGCCGTAGCCACAGCATCAGCAGCTCCATTCGTTGCAAAATGCGCATGGGTTCCAGCAGCTGCAGGTGCAGCTGTATTGACCGGTGAATTCACACCTAAGGATTCTTCACTCACTACTGCAACATCAAACACTCTTAATGTGAAAATCGGAGTTCCTGTACAAGGAGTTGTTTCACCAATTCACATTTATGTGGACACCGTCCTTGCTTCAGGTTCAACAGGTGATCTTGCGCCTCGCTTTAATAGCTGTGCGATAACAAATGAGTATCTATTGGGTCAAACCATCGTCTTCCGTGTATATGCAAATAATGCAGACCAGGGTGGCGCAGTAATGGATTCTTCAAATACTGCAAAAGGATTCATCGAAGTTGCAGGTGTCAAAGATCCAATCGCACTCAGCTATGGAAATCACAGTGGAGTTGCATTCTGGACTGCGATTTTGAAGACAGGTGCAGCTGAGGGTCTTTATAAGACTCTAGGCGTCATCAACTACAAAATCACATTGATTGCAAAAGACGCTGATTCAATGAAAGTTCTTTCAACAAAGATGGTTGCACAAAAGACTGCTGATGGAGCAAGAGTTACTGATCCAGCAACTGGTCGAACTGTCTATGACCGCGTTACTTACTACCGCACAGTGAAGGTAAGTCCTGCACTTAAAGGAGCTACAGGAACTTGGAGTTCTAACTTCACACAGACATCACAGCTCGCACTCTTTGCAGTGCCAGCTAAGAAGTAATGCAGTTTTTCCTAGCTAACGATCGGAGAGAGATGATGAATATCAAAAGAAGTGGATTCTCAGTAGCCGCAGCGGCAATCTTGGCACTTGGCATGGTTGCCCCTGCGCACGCTGCTGATAATCCTGTAAAGCTTGTCGCACCGAAGGAATTACCTGGAGTGCCTGCAATTCCATTTACCGGTATTAAAGCTCAAAACTTTTCTACCCCTTCCACAATGGTGAATTTAGATATCACGCCATCACTTGTTGTTATTGGCGATGCAATCACTATTACTGGAAAAGGAATGGAAGCTAATACTCCAGTAACTCTTACATGGTCAACTCATGATGCAACATGGGTTACAGATGTTCAACCAAACACTGTCAATTACATGGGCACTTCATACATAAAGTACAACGTAGTTATCGCAACCCTGACAACCGATGCTCTAGGTGGATTCGTTTACAAGACAAAAGTACCTTCCGACTTTGGCGGAGTACACGATATTTACGCTGTTAATAACGATATTGCACTTGCACACGGCGGTGTTCAAGTTGCACGTACATTGAAGATTTCCCCAAAGAGTGGGCCAATCGGAACTCCGATCACAATCGAGTACACCGGCCTTGGGCCAACTCTTTATGCTGCCGGCTCTGCGGTCTACTACGACGGCAAATACACCGGATCTATGCAAGCACGTTGGACTCGCGGAACAGCGAAGACAACCATTCTTGCAACAGGTGCAGTGGGCAATCACTACATACAAACTAATGAAGCAATCAGCTTCTCATATTTGAATGTGATGCAATCTCCTGTTCCATTTGCAAATAGTGAAATGGCTTCCTTCAAAGTGACAAAAGATCCAGGAATTTTCACACCTACAGTGAAATATCCGGCTCTGATGACTCCCACTGTTTCTCAGCGAACAACATTGAGCGATGCTGGTTTAGATCCAGCAACTAAAGCGGTGATGTCATTAACTCCAGATCGAGGAATTGTTGGTAGCAAAACCACAATTAAGGTTTCTGGAATCCCTACCAAGGGTGTTCACACACTTGTATGGTCAACAGTTACTGGAAACCGCGTGAACTGCACATCTGGAACTTGTTGGGTTTACAACCCGATTCCACTTGGAACAGTTGATGTCACAGATGGCACCATTGAAAAGGAAGTCACAATTCCTGATCACTTAGGTGGCTATCACGTTGTGCAAGTAAAACTCGGTGATGTAATCGAGGCGCAACAAGTCTTCTACGTAAAAGAAAGTATTCAACCTCTGCTTGATAAGTCTGGAAAAGTTCTCACTATGGGAGTTGCAAAAGCTGATTTATCCGGATCTGCTGAAGCATTTGCTCGTGGGGGACAGGGAACTCCAACATACACATTTAAAGAGGGAGAAGAGTTCACAATCAGTCTGAAAGGTGTTGGTTGGACTCAGATGGATAACACTTTGGCCGTTTCATACGACAACAGTTATGTTGGCTATGGCTGCGGATTTAACTCAAATGGTTATCTCGTAGTGCATTTGAAAGCTATGGGAGGAGTAGGCACACACATAATTACTATGCGCCCACTTCTTTATACACAGCAACCTTCATTTGCAAATACACCATATGGAATGGTTCCAATTCTGACTTCAGAGAGCGATCTTCCTGGACTCGCACTTGGTTACCAAATTCCAACCTTTAACTTTGCAATCAAGATTGTGAAGTAACAGGTCAACTAAATATCAGGTAGGTCCCGCCACTCTGAACCTAGAGTGAGCGGGATTTACTTTTTGGAGCCCACCAATTGAGTTTGCCCATCAAAATCATCGCACTTGGTAGAAGTAAGAATCTAATGATTGTCGCATCAATGAGAATTGCAGCAACGAGGCCAATTCCTAGCTCTTGAAGTCCTGCGAAACTTCCAAAGATGAAGCCTGACACGGCCCCGATAAATATTAGGGCGGCAGATGTGACTACACCTATTGTTTCTTTAAAGCCGTTAATGACTGATTCTGAATTTGAAGCACCCTGAAGCCATGATTCGCGAATTCGCGAGACGATAAAAACCTCATAATCCATCGAAATTCCGAGCAGTACTGCAATAAGAAATACAAGAACCCAGATCTCGAGCTGAGGTAATTGATAGGTACCAAAGAGTGCATGGCCGATACCGAATTTCATCATTGCGACAAGAACACCTATCGAAGCAGAGATCGAAATGAAATCTAAGAGCAGCGCCTTGAGTGGAATGAAAAGAGATTTAAAGGCTCGCATTAGTAAAAGAAAAATGATCAGCACGGATGCGAACAGTATTGATGGGGCTGCATCAGATATTGCGTTGAGTAAATCGACGCCTTGTGCCGGCGCTCCGCCAAGATAAAACGTTGCGTAGTTCGCCAAAGTGGAATTCGGTAGTGTCACCGAAGTAAGTTCCTTGACCAGAGATTGGGTGGCGCTAGAACCGATACTCTCTTTTGGGAAAACGAAGATACGAAGATATCGACCGGACGGGTCGATGTATGGCTGATTATTTCCTTGGGCAACAATGAGCACACTTGGATTTTTCCCAATTATCTGCGCAGTCTCTATTCGAGAGGCAATGATCTCTGAATCACTATTTTTCTTATTGGCTCCAAGATCTGCAATAACGACAATAGGAGTAATGATGCCTTCGCCCGCTCTGTCGGTGACATAACTCAGGGCTCGCGATGATTCCAAATCTTTAGGCAGCGCTGTGAGCGAGCTTGGTGTTACGTGAAGGGCCATGAGCGGGGTAGCAAGTGCCAAGATTGCTAGAAGAGAAATTACGAATACCGATTTAGTTTTTGTAGTCAGTAGATGTGAGATTCGCGTGACAACGCTTGTGTGCGATGCATGAGACAAGAACCCGCCGAATTTGAAGGTCTGTATAACTCTTTCGCCAAGCAATCGAAGTAATGCGGGCATGAGTGTGAGCGAAGTAAGTATTGAAGCCAGCGGAACGAGCGCCCCTGCTACTCCTAGAGAGCGAAGAAACGGAACTGGAATAAAGATTAATGTGCTCAACGCAATTGCAACCGTCAATCCAGAGAGTACAACTGTCCTTCCTGCCGTAGCCATTGTCCTGCTTACAAGTTGAGCAATGGTTGCACCAGGATCTAAGTGAGATTCCTGCCTAAAACGTTGAAGGATGAGCAGCGAATAATCTATTGCAAGTCCAAAACCGATGAGTTCAACAATATTTGGAATGTATAAAACTAGAAGAAGTCGATCCGAGAGAAGTGAGAGAATTCCAAGTGTCAGGCTGACGCTCGAGATAGCAAATAGCAACGGTATAAATACCGCCCACGATATTCCTAAAGTGAGAACGAGAAGAATTACAGAGACTATTGCTGCAGTAATTTGCCCCTTTTGCAGGTCATGAGCCAACACTGGCTTCACATCATGAAATATTGCAGGTGGACCACTCACGAGGGCCTTACTTAAACCAATCCTCGCAAGTTCAGATCTGAGCACTGTGACGTATTCTGATGAACGAGTTAGTGAATCATTACTTGCAACAATTGTAGAAAGATTTCCGGCGATTGCTTGTTGCTGCACAACTCGTGCATGTGGAATAACAGTGGTTGCCGATGCAATCTTGGTTTTTAATGCTAAAAGCTCAGTCTTGTTTGCGTTGCCAAATTTGTAGATGATTGAGATGTAACCCTCGCTCTTTTCATGGAACTTGTCATTGAGTATTTTTTCCGCAGACTCTGACTGACTGTCGGGCACCGTCAAAGATGTTGTTAAATGTGAAGACAAATCTGAAGAAAGGGAAATTCCCGAGAGAGAAATAACAATCCAGATGCATACAACCAATGCTGGAGCCTTCGCAGCTCTTTTTAACATCTTATTTGTAACCTAATTTGAGAGCCTCACGCACAGCGACTTTATCCAACTCAGGGTGGGTTTTGAGAAATTTCTTCACTTCCAAGTTATTGATTCTCGATAAATCTCTGAGAGCCCAACCGATTGCTTTTGCAATAAAGAACTCAGATTCAGAGGAATGACGACTCATGAATTCGATCAGCAAAGGGATATCAGTCTCCGATTTTCGACCTCTTTGATGCTGAATCGATGCACGAACCAGCCACATGTTCGAGCTCTTATTCCACTTTCGCATGAGCGCGACACTTTGGAATTTCAGTGTTAATGGTGACACTGCGGTGGTGCCCAAAGAATCCACGGTATCCCACCAAGATTTATGTGCCATTAAGTATTCAACATGATCTTTAAGAAAATTTTGTCAGCACATTCGATAAAGTGATCAATAAGATCAGATGCTGCATACTGATATTCGCGTTCAGGTAATTTCCAAAGAGCGCGTGCAGTGACGCCTAATTCAGAGGAACTCGGTT